>JBAVPS010000349.1:0-1827 GCA_049693315.1 Rhizomicrobium sp.
CAGCAGGGCCTTGACCTGGGACGCAAAGCGCACCGTTGCGCCGTTGTCGGCCACGTACAAGGGTTTGATGCCGAACGGATCCCGGGCCAGCAGCAACTCGCGCCGGCGCGCATCCCAGAGCGCGAAGGCATACATGCCGCGCAGTTCGGAGAACATCTCGTCGCCACGCGCGGCATAGAGCTTGAGCAGCACTTCGGTGTCCGATTGAGTGCGCGTCGCGATGCCATCGCGGTTCAGCCGGGCGCGCAGTTGCCGGTGGTTGTAGATCTCGCCATTGAAGCAGATCCAGTTGCCGGTCTCTGGGTCCAGCATGGGCTGCGCGCCACCTTCGCTGAGATCGATGATGGCCAAGCGGCGATGCCCGAAACCCACGCGCCCATCGTCGGCCAACCAAAGGCCGGCGCCATCAGGGCCGCGCGCCACCATGGCGTCACGCACGCGCAGCAGTTCGGCGCGGTCGATCGGATGCGCATCGGCGCGGTATGCGAAAGCGCCGGCAATTCCACACATGGTTCAGATCATCCTGGGTTGAGAGGGGTCGCTGGCGGGAACAGGTGCAAGGGTGTCGGGGCGAAATGGCGGCTCAAGCGTCGAGGCACCATGTGGCAGGGCCTTCGTCCAGTTTCGGCACTGTTGCTGTTTTGGATCACCTCGTCCGCGGAGGACATTTCGACGCCGTTTTGCGCGCCCGGAACGCTGCAGGGCCAGGAGTAGTCGCATCCTGGCGCCAGGGGAGGGAGCCGCGAACTGATCCGCCAATTTCGTTCATCGGCAGATCGCCATGAGGCAGCAGTCACCGGCCATCCCGCGCCGCAAGGATCGTTCAAACGAAGCGCTGAGCAAAACCGAAGAACGGCAATCCTGCCGACGAATAAGCGGCGTCGAAGCTTTGTGCGTTAAGCCGCGCGCAACGTTCGCCCCTTCGTGGCGGTGAGTTCCCCTCAGTGGCACCGCGAGATTTCCCCTTCCGATATCACCCGGCAGCCACAAGGACACCAGCATCCCGATCCGAACGCATCACCAACCTCAGTCACATCAGTAACTTTCGTATACCATTGATTTGTCAATAACATGAAGGAGTGTCGGAATGGCCGTGGCGAGGCCGCCGAGTCTGCTGCGGTGTCGTAGACGAGATGCTGAAAGACCGATCTGAACCGTTGTGGTCACGGGGCAAACCCAGGCCGACACAGAGTTCAAGCCTTCGAATACCCAAAATAGGCACCGAGCCGATGTCGGTTTGAAAGGTCACTCACGTCGACGTTATCATTTGATTTCAAAGTTAACATTCGTTCGCTTCTGAATTGATCTCTGCCGAAAGGTGTTGTCATTGGCCTTATGCGGTCGGAATAGCTTGTTTTTACAGATGTTTCTCGGTGCCGATGAACTGGCTGCCGGGGCGGTGCGTTGCATCTGCGGCGGCGATAAGCCGGTTGCCACCAGATCCATAACATTGATCTGACATATTGGTGTTGGTAAACAAGTCGTAAATATCGTATCTGGAGCGGGCGTCGGGTGCCTTTGCAGGGAACCGTTCGAATCCGCAGCATGCGTAACAGGTCGGCCGCTAGGTCGCGGCAAGCAGGCGGTTGGTGGAGAAGCGTATGATTTCCATTCGAATTGCCGCCGTGGGCATTGCATCGCTACGCTATTCCCTGCGTTCAGCCTGGCTTGGCGGCGTAAGCTTGGCCGCGCTGTTGTTGACCAGCGGTCAGGGCGACGCGCGCAATCTCAATTCCAACGGGACGGTCGTTCCCACAGCTGCCGCCGCTCTGGCCGCCGCCGCGGCTGCACAACAGGGCGCCACGGCCGGCGTCCAGGCCCAGGTAT
>JBAVPS010000350.1:0-3121 GCA_049693315.1 Rhizomicrobium sp.
GTCAAATTCGGTCTTGGTGAAGGTGCCGGTGCTGGGCATGAAGGTGACTTCGGTGCCGCGCTTATCCCCGTTGGGGCCGACCAGCTTCAAGGGGGCTTCGGCATCGCCATGGCGGAAGCGCATATAATGCTCCTCCCCCTCGCGCCAGATGCGCAGGTCAAGCCATTCCGACAGCGCATTCACCACCGAAACGCCCACGCCATGCAGACCGCCGGAAACCTTGTAGGCGTTCTGTTCGAACTTACCGCCGGCATGCAGCTGGGTCATAATGACCTCGGCCGCTGAAATGCCTTCTTCGGTGTGAATGGCAGTGGGAATGCCGCGGCCATTATCGCGCACAGTACAGGAGCCATCCGCGTTGAGGATCACATCGATGCGGTCGGCAAAGCCGCCCAAAGCCTCGTCGATGGCGTTGTCGACCACCTCGTACACCATGTGGTGCAGACCCGAACCATCATCGGTGTCGCCGATATACATGCCGGGGCGCTTACGCACCGCATCCAGTCCCTTCAGCACCTTGATGCTATCGGCGCCATAATCCTGGGATTCCTGATCCGACAAGTCACTCATAGTTCTTAGATCCATTTCTGCGGCGAAAAAGTGTTTTTTCGGCCGTACCAAACTTAACCGGCGGCGATACCGATTCCGGCACCGATCATTACCACGGATGCGGCGCGATTGATGCGTTTGCGTGCCCGCTTATCGGCCAATTTTTCGCGCATGGTTGCGGCGCAGGCCGCATAGGTAAACATGATCGGTGGCATCACCAGAACGCACACCAGCAATAGCTGAAAATATCCGATAAGGCGAATTTGCCCGATATCGACCACCGCCGGCAAGAGGGCGGCGAAAAATGCAATCGCCTTGGGGTTGCCAAGCGAGATGCCCAGTTGCGAGAAGAAGCTCTGCCGGGGGCTTTCGGGGCGGAAAATCAGCGTGGCTTCGACCGGGGCCCGCCAATAGCGCACGCCAAGATAGACCAGATAGGCCCCACCGGCGATTTTAACCAGCAGAAACGCCTTGCCCATACCCTGGGCCAGCACGGCCATGCCAAGCACCGACAAGGTGATGAAGAAGATATGGCTGACCAGCACCCCGGCAATGGCGGGAACTGCGGATTTTAAGCCGCTGCCGAGCGAGCGGGCAACAATCGACACCACCCCCGGCCCCGGCACGGCGATGAACATGGCATAGATGCCGCAATAGACCAGAAAGGCATGCAGATGGAGCATCAGCTGACCGCCACGCCCACCCCCGCCCCGGCCATGACGATGGCGGCCCCACGGTTAAGGCGGGTACGGGCCTTGACGCTGGCCAGAACACCGCGCAACCGGGCAGCCAGCGCGGCATAGGTGAGGAAAATCGTCGGGATCAGCACCAATGTTGCCGCTGACAGCTGCAAATAGCCGATCATGCCGACATGGTTGACGTCGATCACCGTGGGCAGCAGCGCGACGAAAAATGCCATAGCCTTGGGATTCCCCAGCGTGACCATCAATTGGGAAGTAAAGCTTTTGCTGGCGGTTTCCGGCTCGATATCGGCCATGTCCCTGACCGGGGCGTGCCAGTAGCACCAGCCCATATAGATCAGATAGGCCGCACCAGCCAGTTTGACGACCAGAAACAGCCCGCCAAGGGTTTGCGCCAGCACCGCCATGCCAAACGCCGACAGGGTCATATAGATCCAGTCGCCCAGCACGGTACCAAAAGCTGCCGGAATGGCACTGCGAAAACCGCTGCCCAGCGCACGGGCCACAATGGCAATCACGCCGGGTCCGGGAATGGCAATCGCGATGGCGTAAACGCCGCAATAGAGCAGAAAAGCGTGTAAGGAAATCATGGCGTTACCTTGCTGCGGCGGGTGTGGAGTGTCAAGGTGCGGCCCAAAACGGATTGGCTACTTTTCCTCACCCGTTTACGGGAGCGGCCTATTCTTTTAACCCAATAACCAGCAAATCCCCCTACGGGTGTAAGGACATGCACGTCTAGTTGCCATCCCCGCCGCCGGTGTAGCGGCGGGGTGTGGCCGTTAATCAGCGATAGACAATGCCGCCATCGACCAGAATGGCCTGACCGGTGACATAATCGGAATCCGGCCCGGCGAGGAATGAGACCAGCGCCGCCACATCGTCCGGGGTTTCGGCCCGGCCCAGCGCGATGCCATCGACGAATTTCTTGTAGGTTTCGCCTTTGGGCGCACCGGTAATTTCCGAAAAGCGTGCGTCGATTTCGGTCCACATCGTGGTGCCGACTACGCCGGGGCAATAGGCATTCACGGTGATGCCCTTGCTGGCATATTCTTTGGCGGCCGCCTGCGTCAGGGCGCGCACCGCAAATTTCGTTGCGGAATACGCCCCCAGCATAGCAAAACCATCATGACCAGCAATAGAACTTGCACTGATGATCTTGCCTTTTTGCTGTCGGGCAATGATTTTTTTCGCGGCCGCCTGTATGCCCCACAATGTGCCCTGAATATTGATGCGGAAGATACGCTCGACTTCCTCCGGCGTGATGTCAGAGATAGGCTGTACCTGTGCAATGCCCGCATTGTTGACCATGATGTCGAAGCCGCCGAGTGTCTTTTCCGCATGGTCAATGGCGGCATAGACCTCATCCCGGTTACCGACATCGGCGGTGAAGGTGGTCGTCCTGCGCCCCAGTGCGGTGACGTCCTGCGCAACCTCGGCCAGCTTATCCTTTTTCATATCGACCAGACAGATATTGGCACCGTCTTTGGCCAGACGCAGGGCAATGCCGCGCCCGATACCCTGAGCCGCACCGGTAACAAGGGCAACTTTTCCGTCAATAGACATAGACAACCTCCTTGGCGAAAGAAGGCGCGCATCATCATCTGCCCGGCGACGCCGGACCTTGGTCGGACTCTGCGTGCCTTTTACGAGATAGAGCTAATGTAGGTCTTCGGATGCGGATTTGCGAGGGCAACAACCAATCACGGCGTTGAAGCGTGTGGCAGATAGGCCAGACATTCGACCGTGTCACAATATGGCCCCCCCCCTAAATACCACACCGTGTCTTTTAGAATGCTCTATAACAGCTACGTAATTCGGATGTGCCGGCAGAAGCCCCCCCCCGCTGCCGCACAAGGTTTTAATTCCTAATC
>JBAVPS010000351.1:0-2496 GCA_049693315.1 Rhizomicrobium sp.
CCAATAGCGGCCAGCGCCGTGCCTACAAACACTGCCGCCACAATACCCAGCACAGCAATGGTGACGACACTGCGTTTCTGGCGCAGCATGATCATGAAAGCTTTGGTGTTACGCACGACATGCAGAATGGCGATCACAACGAAGCTAATGCCAACCCATTCGTGGATTTCGTTAAGCTGGTGGCCCCGAACACCAAAAAACATCAGCGTGCCGGTCAGACCGATAACCACAAAGGCGACCAGACTGATCGGTGTCGCGTAACGGCGCAAAATTTCCTGCATCATCATACCCCATAAGGTTAAGCGTATTTAAGCAATCATCCATTCTACGTCATAAGAGCCCGATATCCGTCGCGGCCCGCTCATAATTCTTATGGCAAAAAATCGTATACGGCGGCAACTGTCTACAAAATCATACAATTTTATCAGGCCATTATCCTGCCAGAGGAGAAAACACCTTAAGCCCCTTGCAATCCGATAGTGTTTCGATATATCTATAATTCGTTATATCGAAACACTATCGAGGATATTTAATGAGAGATCACTTCAGATCCGGCCACGGCTTTGGCCATCCATCCGACAGAGGCGAAGACCATGGTTGCCGCCACAAAAGAGAAGAACTGGGCGATACCGCCCGCGGCGCGCCAGCCTGCGGGCATGGCTTTGGCCGGGGCCGCGGCAGCATGCTGGGCCGACTGTTTGCCCATGGCAATCTGCATCTGGCCGCCCTTTACCTGATCGCCGAAAAGCCGCGCCATGGCTACGAGATCATCAAGGTGATCGAGGAAATGGCCGGTGGCAGCTATGCCCCCAGCCCCGGCACCATCTATCCGGCCCTCAGCATGCTGGAAGATCAGGGCTATGTCACTGTAGCGCTGAGCGACGGCAGCAAGAAGCTCTATACCGTTACCGATGAAGGCAAGACCTATCTCGACGCCAATCGCCCAGCAGTTGAGGCCTTACTGGCCCGTATTAAACAGGCGGCGGCGGCACAGGGCGGCGAACCGGCCCCCCAGATCGTGCGCGCCATGGAAAATCTGAAACTGGCGCTGCGGATGAAACTGTCGGGGGCACCTTTAAGCGCAGAACAGGCCCAGTCCGTCGCCACCGCGCTGGATCAGGCCGTGGCGGTGATTGAGCGGACTTGAACCGATGCAAGGCTGGTTACGCAATCGACTTAAAACACTGGCCCTTGCCGGGGCGTTAGGTCAGCGCGCCACCCCGGCACCGCTCACCCTCAAGCGCGGCGGGGCGGCCACCGACACCGCCGGCACGGCACAGGACCGCCAGATTCCCCCGTCGCACGATTAGACCACAAGGAAAGAACCCATCATGGCAGGACACCGCTTTAAAATTACCGTCGAGCATCTGACGGACCCCAAGGGCAATACCCTTGATCTGCCCCCGCTGCAGTTCGAAGCGGAAAACCACGACAATATTCTGGCGCTGGCCGAACGGGTTGGCATTCATGATGATGACAAGCTGGCTTTTTTTGTTGGCCTGAAGCTGCTTGGGGATGCCATGCTGCAGGACCGTGACAATCCGCTTTATGCCGAATTCCTGCCCGCCTTCGGCAGCTTCATGAAGAAGTTTAAAAGCGCCAAACAAGCCGAACGGTCTCAGCCGTAAAACGCCACCACCATAACAGACAGCCGCCTGAAAAAACCGTATAGTCATAAAACCGAAGCACTGGGACCCGCCATGAAGCGTATCCTGCCGGTTTTATGTGTGATGCTACTGGCGCCAATGATCGCCGAATATCTGCTAGGGGATTTTTCAATCCGGCAGCTGTCCGCCTTGCCAGCGATGATCCTGCAATATGGCGCAGGTGCGGTCGTGATCCGTGAAATTTGGGTCCGGGCGGGCCGCCATTCCTACCACTTCATCGCTTTGGGGCTGGCCTTTGGCCTGTGGACAGAGGGGCTGCTGACCCAGTCGCTGTTCAACCCGGATTATTTGCATTTACGGCTTTTGACGTATGGCTATCTGCCTGCACTGGGCACGGCGCTGCCATGGGCATTGTATGTCATCGGGCTGCATCTGATCTGGAGTCTTGCAGTGCCCATTGGCCTGACCGAAGCCATATTTCCCACCCGCCGCGGCACACTCTGGCTTGGGTGCCCCGGCCTGCTGCTGTGTGGGACGCTGTTCCTGACCGGATCGGCCACAACGGCAGCTTATGCCTGGCAGCACGCCACGATTCATGCCACGGCGCAGCAGATGGTGGCCATTGTGGTCCTGATTATTCTGCTCTGCGCCGGATGTCTGCTCTGCCGCCCACCGGCCCCCTCGGCACAAGCCCCCAAAGCCTGGCAGTGCGGGATCATCGCATTTGTACTTGGTTCAGCATATTTAGCAGCATACGCATTCTTACCCGCCATCACCCAATGGCCGGTGGTGGTTGGTGCACAGTTGACCATCATCGCTGCCGCCGGATGGTGGCTTGCCCGCCCCCGCCACAACGCCGCGATGGATTATGCCACCACGGGGGCTGGCT
>JBAVPS010000352.1:0-3270 GCA_049693315.1 Rhizomicrobium sp.
CTTTGCGCTGGCACAGCGGCTGGGCAAGGCCAATCGCACTGCCACGGGCTGTCGTGCCCGGTTGCCGAAGTTGTTCCAGCGTTTGATAAAACAGCCGCAGGCGCACAAATTTCGCACCGCGCGCATCGCGCCACAGCTCGAACGCCAGCGCGGTGTTGGGGGCGGTATCGTCGGGCTGGCCGTCAAGCTGCCAGTCCAGACCATAAATGCCGCCGAGGTTGGAGATATTGGTGTCATGGCCCAGAAACAGCACCAGCTTTGCATTCGCGGGCACCGGGGCGGCGGAGGCGAAGCTGGCCGGGGTATTGTTCAGCAGATCGCTAATGTTCTGGGCCAGAAAGGCCCCGCGACGCCCGGCAATAACCGGGTTGCGCCGCATCAGGCGGGCATAAAGATTGTGTAATTCCATTATCGCCGCAATATGTTTGGCATCGGCCCGGCCCCAGCCGGGGGCATCAAAGCCCTGAGCATATTCCAGCAGCAGATTTTCGCTTAACGATGATCCGGTCGCCAGCGGGCCGGTCAGCCTGGTATCCCAGCCATCGCCCTTCAGGCGGTTTTCCCCCGTCACAAAAACGCACGCGCCATGCGGGTTCTGCTCGCACAGCGATGTATTGATACCGGGATAGAGCAGCTCTGCCATGGCGGTTCTGGCCGCATCATATTTCGGGCCGAGCTGGTTCAGACTGACCGGCGTCTTGCTGCGGCTATCATTCAGTGTACGGCTGATATCGCCCGCACTGGGGGCACAAACCCCGGCATCATCTGCCTCGAATATCAGATCAATCGGTTTATCGCGGTGCAAGGCCTTTGCTGCCGTGTGCAGGCCGCGCGCCACCGCATCGCCGCTTTGTACCGTGCGGGTGTCGCCGATATCGGCCCAGACAAAAACATCGTCCGGCATGCCACGCAAAAGACCGGCTTTGGTATAATGGGCTTTAAGCGCTGCGCCCATCGCTTCGGCCCCATCGGCACCCTGTTTGGTCAGTTCGCCCGGTGCCACCGGCCAGATTCGCCAAGGATCACGGGAATATTGTGACAGTTCTGTGTCGGATTTTGTTGGGGCACGGACCCCGTGGCGCTCGACAATAATAACTTTTTCAAGCTGCAGTGCGGGGGCCGCCGTGGCTGTCTGCGAAGCTATTACTGCAATGATACCAAGGGTTACGGCTGTCAGCGGGCGCATGGGGCGGTTTCCAGACTTTTTTGCGTACGAAAGCAGGCTTCGTAAAGCTGTTACAAATCTTCGCTATGTCGCCCCCTTTGTACCAAGAGGGTGACGGGGGTCTTATGACATCGAATTGTAACAGATTAACAATACGCACGGCACTTCTGCTGTCGGCGGCGATGATGGTTGCGGTTCCGGCCTGTGCGACCGTATTGAAGGGCAGTATATCGGATGGTGCCAGCCATGCCATGCTGCCCGGCGCATCGGTGCATGTGGAAGGCACGGACATTACCGTCAATACCGATCGCAGCGGCACGTTTATGGTGCCGAATTTGCAGGCCGGTCAGTACCATATTCGCATCGAATATGTCGGTTACGAGCCATCGGTGCAGTCGATTTATGTCGGCAATAGCGGGGTTGCCACGGTCGGGGTACAGCTGGCGCTCGAAAGTAAGATCGAAACCGTCGTCATCACCGGCGAACGCCAGGCCGAGCGCATTGCCCTGCAGACCAAGAAGGTCTCCGATAATTTTATTGATGCCCTGTCGGCCAATGATGTCGGCAAGCTGCCGGACCAGAACGTCGCCGAAGCCTTGCGCCGTATGCCGGGCATTTCGGTGGCCAACGATCAGGGCGAGGGCCGCTATGTCATCATTCGCGGTGTGTCGCCGGAGCTGGCGAACGTCACCGTCAATGGTGCCACTGCGCCGGCACCGGAACCCGATGGGCGTCAGGTCAAGCTCGACGATATTCCGTCTTCGCTTATTTCATCGCTGGAAGTGGTCAAGACGCTGACCGCAGATCTGGATGCCAACGCCATTGCCGGTGCGGTCAACATCAACACCTTAAGTGCCTTTGACCGGCCCGATCCCTTTGCCTATGGCCGGGTGTCGATGGGCCATTATCAGCTTAATGACAAAACACCCTATGACGGCGATCTGACCCTTGGCCGCGTCTTTGGCGACGACAATCAGTATGGTCTGGTGCTGTCGGGCAATTATTCCCGCCGCGATATTGAATCGGAGAATTTCGGCTCCGGCGGACCGGACTGGAACAGCTATAACGGTTATGGCGTGCCGAGCACGTTCCAGATCCGTGATTATACTCTGGTGCGCAAGCGCTCCGGTCTGGTGGCCAATTTCGACTGGCATGTAAGCGATACGACCAGGCTTTTCCTGCGCAGCACCTACTCGACCTATTCCGATCAGGAAACCCGTGATCGTTTCACCGTGACCCTGCCGACGTCGGCCTCAAGCTATTCCAAGCAGACGGCGGATACCGGCAGCTTTACCGGTGGTACGGCCAACCGTTATGTGCGCTTTCGCACTGAAAACGACCACACGCTCAACACCAGCTTTGGTCTCGACAGTCTGGTCGGGCCGGGCGAGCTGACGGTCGAAGGTGGCTATGCCCATGCAGTCAAAACCGATCCCAATCGCAACGAATATACCTTCAAAGCCAGCAAGATCACCGGCAGCTATGATTTGTCGGATTTCCTCTACAGTGTGACGCCATCGGCAGCGGCCTATACGGCATCGGGCTATGCCATCAACAAGATCGTGCATACCAACCGTGAAGCGGTCGAAGATCTCTATCAGCTGCATGCTGACTATCTCATCCCGGTTTCGTTCCTGGGTGATGGCGAGGACAGTATCAAGTTCGGTTTCAAATACACCGACCGTCAGAAAACCAATGATCAGACCTCGGCAACCTTAAAGCCGACATCCTCGACCATGACGCTGGCCAATGTCACCACCAGTTCGGGCAAGGCGACTGTCTATGATGGCCGTTATACTTTCGGGCCGCGGGTTTCCTATACCGCGGCTGATGCCTATGTTCTGGCGGCCCATGGCACGCTGGGCTGCGATTCCTCGACGGCGGGCGGCTTCAAATGCGATACCGCCACCTCGATTTCGGATTCGGTCTCGGCGGACTATGATATTTCCGAGCGCATCTGGGCCGGTTATGCCATGGCGACGCTGAAATTCGGTGGGCTGACCCTGATCCCCGGGGTGCGCGTTGAAGCCACCGATGGCACCTATAAGGGCAAATCCTATACCGCCAGCTCGACCTTTGACGAAGGCTTCGATCTGGTCAGTAAA
>JBAVPS010000353.1:0-1946 GCA_049693315.1 Rhizomicrobium sp.
GGTTTGATCCGATGGGCTGGCTCAAGGGTATTGATCTTGCCGACCTGCCCGAAAGCGAACGCAGGAAGCAGATGCGTAGTCGCCTGTTTGCCGCTTTCGCAGTGGTACTCGCGCTTATAGCCGGCTGCGCGGTGCTGTGGTGGCTGATGATCGGGGCACGCTTTGTCTCGACCGACAACGCCTATGTGCAGGTATCCTCGGCGCAGGTAACCCCACTGACATCGGGTACCGTGCTGGATGTGCCGGTACACAACACGCAAAGTGTCAGGAAGGGTGATGTACTCCTGACCATTGATCAGGCTGATGCGCAGCTCGGCTACAACCAGGCTGAAGCTGGCTATCAGCTCACCATCCGCAAAGTGCAGGGGTATTTCACCGCGCTGGATGCCCGCAAAGCCGATGTCGATCGCGCCCGCCTCGACTATGACCGCCGCGAGAAGATTGCCAAATCCGGTGCGGTTTCCGGCGATGAAATTGCTGCCGTACGCAACGCCTATGAATCCGCCAAGGCCGGTCTGGCTGCAGCAGAAGCCCTGACCCACGGCACCGACGTAATGAGCCACCCGGAAGTGCTGGCCGCCAAGGCCGCCCGTGACACCGCCAAACTCAATCTGGACCGCACCGTGGTGCGTAGCCCGGTCGATGGCGTGGTCACCAACCGCTCGGTGCAGGTTGGTCAGCGCGTACAGGCTGGCACCACCGTGATGATGGTGGTTCCGGTCAGCGACGTCTATGTCGATGCCAACTTCAAGGAAGACCAGCTGGCCAAGGTGCGTACCGGTCAGCCGGCAGTCCTGACCTCGGACCTCTACGGTTCCTCGGTCAAGTTCCACGGCCGGGTCGCCGGTCTGTCGGGCGGTACCGGTTCAGCCTTCTCGGTCATCCCGGCCCAGAACGCCACCGGCAACTGGATCAAGGTTGTCCAGCGCGTACCGTTACGCATCGAACTGGACCGCAACGAATTGGCCGCGCACCCCTTACGCGTCGGTCTGTCGATGGACGTTACCATCGATGTATCGAAGTAATCCGATTTAAAACGGAGAGTCCCTTTGAGCAGTGCCATCACCAGTAACGACGAAGTTTTTTCCCGGATTGACTCTCCGCGTGTAGGTCGCCAGCCAACGGGTATAGAACTGGCCGCCGTGGTGGTGGTGCTGTCTCTTGCCAATTTTCTGGCTATTCTCGACACCACAATTGCCAATGTGTTGGTAACGCATATCGCCGGTTCGCTGGCGACCTCGCCGTCCAACGGCACATGGGTCATCACCGGCTATGCCGTGGCCGAGGCTATCATGGTGCCGCTGACCGGCTGGCTAGCCAGCCGCTTTGGCTCAGTGCGAGTGTTCACGATCTGTATCATTGGATTCGGTATCTTCTCGCTTTTGTGCGGCATGGCGACATCACTCAACATGCTGATCGCTTTTCGGGTACTGCTCGGTGTGTGTGGCGGTCCGTTGATACCGATTTCGCAGACATTGCTGCTCAAGATCGTTCCCCACCGACATATGAACGTTGCTCTGACTGTCTGGTCGATGGGCTCTGTACTGGCTCCGGTCGCAGGTCCGGTTATCGGCGGGCTGATCGGTGATAATGTCTACTGGGGCTGGGCCTTCTATTTCAAAGTGCCACTGGCCGCCGCTCTTGCATTCATTGCCTGGCGTATTTTGATGCCGCACGAAACCAAAACCGCCAAAGACAGGGTAGATTTCACCGGTCTGGGGCTGCTGGTGCTGTGGGTCGGTGCGCTGCAGATCATGCTCGGCAATGGTCAGGATCTCGACTGGTTCAATTCCAGCTTCATCACTTGCCTTCTGATCGTCACACTGATTGGGTTTGTCAGCTTCGTTATCTGGGAACTCACGGCCCTGCAGCCGATTATAGATCTGAGAATTTACAGCAACCGCATATTTTCCGTGTCGATGATTGTCACCGGGGCGGCATACGGC
>JBAVPS010000354.1:0-9107 GCA_049693315.1 Rhizomicrobium sp.
GCCGCGCGGCGAAGGCCGTGGCGTCGGCCCGCGCCAGTGCCGCATCGACCGCCGCCAGATCTGCCGCCGTCAGGCGGTTAAGGCGCGGGCGATAGGGCAACCGCCCCAGCATCACCACCTCGCGTGCAGTCACCGGCCAGACCGCTCCCCCGCCTTGCGGCAGATAGGCCAGCTGACGCGCCAGCGCGGTGCGCCGCCATGCCGTCAGGGGCTTATCCAGCACCCGAACCGTGCCACCGGACAGCGGCACCAGCCCCAGCGCGGCCCGCAACAACGTGGTTTTACCGGCACCATTGGGGCCGATAATGCCGGTCAGCGTACCGGCTTCAAAGCCAGCCGAGACGCCGCGCAGCACCGGCAGATCCCCGAAGCGCACCTCGGCCGCATCAAAAACGATCGCGCTCATGCCTGCCCCCTGAGCCGGAAAACCAGCCAGAAAAAGAATGGCGCACCGATCATCGCGGTCACCACGCCCAGCATCAGCTGCCCGTCGGGCAGGATCAGACGCGCGGCCACATCTGCCAGACAGACCAGCACCGCACCGCCCAGCGCCGAAGGCAGGATCAGACGGGCGGGGGAATAGCCGCACAAAGGCCGCAACAGATGCGGCACCACCAAACCGACAAAACCAACCGCACCGGCCGCTGCCGTTGCCGCCCCGGTGGCCAGCGCCACCCCCAGTACCACGCGGCGGCGCACCGATGCCACATCAACACCCAGACTGGCGGCGGCTTCTTCGCCCAAAATCAGCGCCTCAAGCCCGCGCGCGGCAGACGCCAGCAGCAGCAGCCCGATCAGGACCAGCGGCGCGGCATAGGCCAG
Source organism: Rhizomicrobium sp. (assembly GCA_049693315.1). Classification (GTDB taxonomy): domain Bacteria; phylum Pseudomonadota; class Alphaproteobacteria; order Micropepsales; family Micropepsaceae; genus Rhizomicrobium. The sequence continues at coordinate 823 of JBAVPS010000354.1, forward strand.
ATCAATCAGTGTACGGTCTTTCAATGACCCCATCAGCCACAGCACCATCTCGCTGATGGCATAGGGATTGGGCGACAGGCTGAGCGCCAGCGCGGTCAGTGCGGCGGCAAAGCTCGACACCGCCACCCCCGCCAGCACCAGCGCCACATCGCTGGCCCCGGCCCGCGATAAAAAGAACAGGATCACCGCCGCCAGCAACGCCCCGGCAATGGCCAGCGCGGGCAGCAGAAACGGGCTTGCCGCCGCCAGTCCGAAATAGAGTGCAATCACCGCGCCCAGCCCGGCGGTGGCGGTAACGCCGGTAACGCCCGGCTCGGCCAGCGGATTGCGGAACAGCCCCTGCAGCGCCGCGCCGGAACCACCCAGCGCCGCCCCGACCACCAGCGCAAGCAGCGCCCGTGGCAGGCGGATTTCACGGGCAATGATGCCCGCAGGCCCCACCCCGTCGATCAGTCCGGTGATCAGCGCCTTAGGGCCAAAGCCAGCAGGCCCCACCAGAAGCGACAACAGCACCCCCGCCAGTGCCAGAACAGCCAGCAGCAGGGTTATGCGTAAGACGCGGGGTTTCTGCGGATAAACGGCAAACAGTTTCGACATGCGACCTTCCAACGTCGCCGCCGTCGCAAAATTTGCGACTTCTCCGGCAAGGCGCACCCCGGCCCTGGCAGTGGACGACAGATACCGTCAGGTCTCCTGGCTTAAGCGGCCGGTCGCAAATGGACCCACATTTCCAGCCTTCCCAGCGCATGGCCAGTGGCTTGAAAACAACAGAGCCGCCGACAGTTGCGGGGGCAGCCGCGTTGATTTTCCGCGTTCCCTGCTCGGCATCTTCAAAAACCTTCTAATGCCCCGGCGCAGGCGGCGCAAGCCTTGCCGCCCGAAGCGCGACCGCATCATGGACCAGCGTGGTAAAGGAAGTGACAGCATCGGCGGCCCAGGGCCCGGCACACAACAGCTCGGGCAGGCGCTGGAACCGCATCAGGCTGCGCCCATTCAGGGTTTGCAGGGCAGGATGATGCAGCACACGATAGGCCAGCGCCGAGCCAACCTCGCTTTCGCCACCCAGAATGAGCAAATCGGGGGCCGCGGCGACAACGGTTTCGACCGGCAAGGTGCCACGGGCACCTTTCAGCAGCGCCGGGGCCATATCATCGCCCCCGGCAATGGCAAGGATTTCATCGGCATAGCCAGGTACGCGGGCATACCCATTGGGCTGATAGAGAATGGCCCGAACCCGCCCGTGCGGTGCCACCGCCCGTGCCGCCGCCAGTTTGGCATCCATCGCCGCCAGCAGGGCCTTTGCCGCCGCCGGGTTACCCAAGCGGTCACCCAGCATCACCGTGGCGCTGCGGATATCGGCCAGACTGTCGGCCCATGGCACATCCAGCACCGCGATATGCAACTGGCGCAGGGTCACACGCAAACGCTGATTGGTGCCCGCAAACATGACCACAAGATCCGGCTTCAGGGCCAGAATGGTTTCGGCGGACGGGTGAATGGTGCGGATACCTGCCGCCTTGTCGGCGATGGTGGAAACCTGCGGACGGCGGTCGGTCGCTTCATAGGACAAAGCGGCGATATGATCGCGCGGCACCAGCCGGAAAACATACTCGTCGGCGCAGAGATTGGTCGAAACGATGCGTCTGTACGGCCCCGCCGCCGCATCTAGTGATACAGCGATGCACCCGGCCAGCAGAGCCATGCAAAGCACGCATAGCTTTGAAATATTGCGATACACGCGATGCAGTCCTAGCTTTTGGTCACGGACAAACGGAAAAGTGGAGCCCATGCAAAGATTTCTCACGAACGTACTGACAGGCCTGTTGCTTGCCGGTTCCCTGACCTGTGGCGCGCAAGCAGCCCCATCGGTGGCACAAATTCTCACCGCCAACAAGGCCGCAGTTGGTCAGCCCCCCAGGGGCAAACCGACCTTGCAGACCGATTACGCCCTGACGGCCTTTGGCATGACCGGCAGCGCCACGACACAGACCGACAGTGTGCAGGGCTGGAGCGTGACCAGCATGGTGCTTGGCCCGATGAAAGAAAAAAACGGGTTTGACGGACACGCCCCCTGGGATCAGGACACATCAGGTGTCGTGACCACACAGGATACCGAAGAAGCCAAACAGCTTGCCGTCAATCAGGCCTATCGCGACAGCAATGTCTGGTGGCGGGCAGATCGGGGCGGTGCCACGATCACCGCCGCCGAAAAGACCGACAGTGGCAAAAGCTTTACCGTGCTGACCGTGACACCCCCAAACGGCAAGACTTTTGATGCCTGGTTCGACCAGGGCAGCCATCAGTTGGCCCGGCTGGTGGAAAAACACGCCGCCGACACAAACACCACACGCTATGACGATTACCGTGCCACGAACGGATACAAGCTGCCGGGAAAAATCATCACCGATGGCGGCCGGGGTGAAAAATATCTGATTACCCAGACACTGACCAAGGCACGTTTTGTGCCTGCGCAAAAGCAGACGAACTATGCCCCGCCTAAGGCGCAGGTGGCGGATTTCACGATTGCGGACGGTGCCGCCGAAACCAGCCTGCCGATCACACTGATCAACAATCACATCTATGGCACTGCCAAATTTAATGGCAAATCCATTACCGCCATTTTCGATACCGGCGGTTTAAATCTGGTGACACCGAAAACCGCCCATGAACTGGGCCTCAAAGTCGAGGGTACCATTCCGGGTGGCGGTGCTGGCGAAGGTATCATGGAGGCCAGCATCAGCCACGCAGACACGATTACAGTGGGCGACGCCACCGTCCACAACCAGCAGATCATCATCCTGCCGCTGGATGCCATGGCACCGGTCGAAGGCATGCCGATGCCGGGGATGATCGGTTATGAAACCTTCCGCCGCTTTGTCACCCGGATCGACTATATGGGCGGTACACTCACCCTGATTGATCCGGCCACGTTTGATGCCAAAGATGCCGGAACCGAAATTCCCTTCATTCTGAATGGACGCGTACCCCAGATCAAAGGCAGTTTCGAGGGGATACCGGCCACCTTCGATATCGACACCGGTTCACGTTCGGAACTGACCGTCAACAAACCCTTTGCCGAACGCAACAATTTACGTGCCACGCACAAGGGGGTTGATGCGGTTTCAGGCTGGGGTGTTGGCGGCCCCACGACCGGTTATGTCACCCGTGCCAGCGAAATCACGCTGGGCAGTGTCAAGGTGCCGAATATCGTCGCAGAACTGGCCGATCAGAACAAAGGGGCTTTTGCCGGGGATGACTATAACGGCAATATCGGCAGCGGGCTCTTAAAGCGTTTTATCGTCACCTTTGATTACGCACACCAGAAAATGTATCTGAAGCCGCAAACCCTGCCGGTGACCGATATCAGCACCTATGACCGCGCGGGTCTGTGGATTAATCAGTCAGCGGATGGTTTTGAGATTATCGCCGTGACCAAAGGATCCCCCGCCGAGGCCGCAGGCCTTGCCAAAGGCGATCACATCACCACCATCGACGGCAAAGCAGCAACAGACCTGTCACTGGCCGATACCCGCAAACGCCTGCGCAACGATGCCCCCGGCACAAAGATCGATTTCAGCATCAGCCGTGGCGGTAAGACGAAAAACACGACCATCACCCTGCGCGATCAGATCTGAACCGCAACCAACACATAGCAAAATACAGCCCCCGGCCGATGACCGGGGGCTTTCTTTTTATGGGTGGTTGCCCGGCCCCACCGGCCTGATAAAGTCACCACCGATACATCAGCCGAAGACGAGGATGCCATGTCCGAAACCACAGCCATCACCCGGCGCACCGCCTGTGGGCTGGCAGCCGCTGCAGGACTTTCGGCATGGGCAAAACCCGCTTTCGCCAATGGCGAAACGCTCCGCGCGCAGCAATGGGGCGTGGTGGATATTGTTCTGCCGGGGCCATCCGATGGCACACCGGACGCGAAGATCTGGCTCAGTGCCACATTCAAAAAGTCGTCGCTGTTCGGCAAGGATGTGGAACATAGTGCGCTGGGCTTTTACGACGGTAGCGGTGCCTATCGCATCCGCTTCAGCCCGCCCGAGCCGGGGACATGGTCCTATCTGACGCGCAGCAACAATCCGGCACTGGACCGCAGTTCCGGCAAGATCGAGGCCGCGGGCCCCGCCCCCGGCAATCACGGCCCGGTGCGGGTGGCCGATAGCTTTCACTTTGCCTATGCCGATGGTACGCCGTTCAGGCCCATCGGCACCACCAGTTATGGCTGGATTCATCAACCGGCGGATATTCGTGCCCAGACGCTGCAGACACTGGCGGCGGCACCGTTTAATAAAATCCGCATGCTGGTGTTTCCTAACGGATCGCTTACCACCAACGAAGCGCTGTACCCCTTTATGGGCGTGCCGAATGACTGGGATTATGATCGCTTCAACCCGGAATTTTTCCACCGGCTGGAAGACAGCGTGGCGGCGCTGGAAAAGCTCGGCATCGAGGCCGACATCATTCTGTTCCATCCCTATGATGAAGGTCGCTACGGTTTTGACGCCCTGCCGGATAAGGTCAATGCGCGCTATATCGAGCACCTGATCGCGCGCCTTGCCCCCTATCATAATGTCTGGTGGTCGGTAGCCAACGAATTTGATCTGATGCACGAAAAGACGATGGGGGATTTCGATCATTATTTCGAAATCCTGCAGGCGCACGACACCTACAATCACTTGCGCTCGATCCATCACATGCGGCAATTTTACAATAACGCCAAGCCATGGGTGACCCACAGCAGTATCCAGAGCGGGGCGATTGCCGAAGATGATGAACGCGCCATGCTGCTGCGCGATGTCTGGAACAAGCCGGTGGTGCTGGATGAAGTCAAATATGAAGGCAATTACAGCGCGCGCTGGGGCCAGCTGAACGGCAAAGAGATGACATCACGTTTCTGGTTCGGCACCATCGCGGGCGTCTATGTCAGCCATGGCGAATTCATCGAAGATGCCGCCCATCATATGTGGGTCGGAACCGGCGGTCAGTTACGCGGCACCAGTGCACCGCGCATCGCTTTTTTGCGCAAAATACTGGAAGCAAGCCCACGCCATGGACTGGACCCGATCGACAAATGGCAGGACCACCATATCGCGGGCGTTGCCGGGAAATATTATCTGAAATATTTCGGCGACGCCGCGCCCAAAGACTGGACCTTCAGCCTGCCCAAGGCCGGGCTGGAAGACGGCGACAGCTTCACGGTCGATATTCTGGATAGCTGGAACATGACCATCACGCCAGTGGCGGGCAAATTCACCGTCACGGCGCAAGGCGCGTATGATTTTGCCGATCAGGACGGCCGCAGCATCGCCCTGCCCGGCAAACCCTGGATCGCACTGCGCATACAGAAAGTCTGATGGGCACAAAAAAGGGCGGCACCGGGCCGCCCTTTTTATTCTGTCCGGTTCTGAAACCTCAGAACGGAATATCGTCGTCCATACCGCCGCGGTCGAAGCTGGCCGGGGCTTCCGACGCGCCGCCAAAGGCCGAACCGGCATCCGGGCCGCCCGCCGCCGGGCCACCGAAACCACCACTGCCATTGCGGCTGTCGAGCAGCACCAGTTCACCACGGAAACGGCTGAGCACGATCTCGGTTGAATACTTCTCGATACCGTCCTTGTCGGTGTATTTGCGGGTCTGCAACTGGCCTTCGAGATAGACCTTGGTGCCTTTGCGCATATACTGCTCGGCAACCTTGGCGAGGTTCTCGTTGAAGATCACCACGCGGTGCCACTCGGTCTTTTCCTTGCGCTCACCGGTCGCCTTGTCGCGCCAGTTCTCCGACGTCGCCACCGAAAGATTGACGATCGGGTCGCCATTAGGGGTCCGGCGAATTTCCGGGTCGCGCCCCAGATTGCCCACCAGAATGACTTTATTGACGCTGCCGGCCATGCTCGACTCCTAAATAGTTCGCCGGGACGTTACCCCCTCGCCGAGGCAAGTGCCACACCCCGTCCCCATCAGTTTCTGTGGACAGCAGGCTAACACTACCCGGAAACGGTCCCAACACCCTCTGCGTGCGAACACAAATACCACACTGGCACTATTTCGGACCGGAACTGGACCCAACACCGGGCCCGGCTTTACCACCGGTCGGCGTCAGGGTATCGATCTGGGCGATTTTGCGCACGGTATCCAGATCGACATCCTTTTTTTTGAGGATGAAGCAGGTGAAGGAATCAACCTTGTGATCGCCCAGAATATCGACCGGCAGCACCGCCCCGCCCGAACTGCCCGGCATGTTTGACGTCTGGCCGAGCGAGGCCATCGACATTTCCGCCGAGGCATAGGCGGTGTCCATATTGCCGAAGCCCAGACTGGCATCGGTCTGCGGTGCGAACGGCTTGCCGGGCAGATCCAGCAGCCCCCGCACATAATTGCCCATATTCTGCTGTTTAAGCCGCCAGCCGCCATCCTTCTGCTCCAGCCGCTCTGGCGCAAAGGCCAGCGTCATCAGCAACAGCTTCATGGTGCCCTCGGCGGCCCGCATCGCCATACCGTCAGCCTGATAGGAGCGCGGCGCACGCCCGGCGCCATAGGTCAGCCAGAAGGTTTTGCCTTCCCACAGGGTCAGAAAGGCATACTGATTGAAGGGGATTTTCAGGCCGTCACCAAAATCGAGCACATTCGGATGACCACGGATCACCTTGGCCGTAGGGACTTCTTCGCCCGCACCCCAGACATCCTGGGTCCGCCGGGGCGGAATATCACCCGGGTCCCCCGCGCACGCCGCCAGAAAGACCGGTAAACCTGCAAGCACCATACGTCTGTTCAGCATTTCTTCTCCCCAAAGCTGTTATCATCTGCCGTCTGACTGGAAAAACACCCCGCCGCCGCAGACGTACCCCGCCCACTTTGTGCCATATTAGCCCCTTACGCCAAGCCCAAACCACGCCACCACTGGCACAATCCGGGGAACCCCTGTATTGTTCCCGAAACGTTCCAGTGCAAAACCGCGGGGGGGACTATTTCCCGCCTTGCGCCCGGCCCAAGCCTTCGCCATAGGTACGGCCTTTCGGAATATAGGGATCGAAGTTGAAGTACATCACCATCCGCGGTGCCCGCGAGCACAACCTGAAAAATATCGACGTTAAAATTCCTCGTGACCAGCTTACGGTGATGACCGGCCTGTCCGGTTCGGGCAAATCCTCGCTGGCCTTCGACACGATTTATGCCGAAGGGCAGCGCCGCTATGTCGAATCCCTGTCGGCCTATGCCCGCCAGTTTCTGGAGATGATGCAGAAGCCGGATGTCGACCTGATCGAAGGTCTGTCACCGGCAATTTCCATCGAACAGAAAACCACCTCGAAGAATCCGCGCTCGACTGTCGGCACGGTGACCGAGATTTATGACTATCTGCGCCTGCTGTTTGCGCGCATCGGCGTGCCCTATTCACCGGCCACCGGCCTTCCGATTGAAAGCCAGACCGTCAGCCAGATGGCCGACCGCATTCTGGCCCTGCCCGAAGGCACCCGGCTCTACCTCAACGCCCCGATCGTGCGCGGACGCAAAGGCGAATACCGCAAGGAATTTGCCGAGCTGCAGAAAAAGGGCTTCCAGCGCGTTAAGGTCGATGGCGAATATTACGACATCCGCGACATCCCCGCGCTCGACAAGAAGCTGAAGCACGACATCGAAGTTGTGGTCGACCGCATTGTGGTCAAAGCGGATCTGGGCAACCGTCTGCCCGATTCCATTGAAACCGCGCTGGCGCTGACCGACGGCATTTTCATCGCCGAATATGCCGATGAGAAAGACGACAAGGGCGAGCCGAAAAAAATTCTGATGTCGTCCAAATTCGCCTGCCCGGTATCCGGCTTCACCATTGCCGAAATCGAACCCAGGCTGTTCTCGTTCAACAACCCGCATGGCGCCTGCCCTAACTGCGATGGTCTGGGCACACAGCTGCATTTCTCGGCCTTACTGGTGGTGCCCGACAGCACGCTGCCGCTACGCAAAGGTGCCATTGCCGCCTGGTCGAAGACACCCTCGCCGCTCTATTTGCAGACGCTGGAAGCCTTGTCGCGCCATTACGGCTTCTCGCTCGACCTGCCGTGGGAAGAGCTGCCCAAAATGGTGCGTGACATCATCATTCACGGCTCGGGCGAAGAAGAGATCAAATTCATCTATGACGATGGTATGCGCCGCTACGAGGTCAAGAAGACCTTTGAAGGCGTCATTCCAAATCTTGAACGGCGGATGAAAGAAACCGATTCCGCCTATGTCCGGGAAGAGTTGCAGCGCTTTCAGGACGACAGCCCGTGCGACATGTGCCA
>JBAVPS010000355.1:0-6131 GCA_049693315.1 Rhizomicrobium sp.
ATGACCGCCTGGTGGCGCGTGGTGAAGTTGTGTTGGTGGAGGAGCGTCTTGGTGTCACAATGACGGAAATCATCAAGTCCGGTCAATCCTAACCGTCGGATTTCGACAGTTCCGGCATCGTTGGTAACGAAATTTGTCATAACGAAGTCAGGGCTTTATCCGTGGTACACTATAGGGTACTGCCGGTCTTACGATCCGCCTTTGAACCCTGTCTTGGTTTAAGTGCGGTCGGCACGGGAGAATAAAATGCGCTTACTCATCATTGGCAGCTTGCAGGGCCAGATCGGTGCCGCCTCGAAGATCGCTATGGATCGCGGTGCCAAGGTTACCCATGCCAACGATATCGAGCAGGGGCTGGCTACGCTGCGTAATGGTCAAGGCGCGGATCTGGTTCTGTGCGACATTGGCGAGAATATCGGCCAGCTGGTTCAGGAACTGGCGGCGGAACGCATTTGTACCCCTGTGGTGGCCTGCGGTATCGGCACCGATGCACGTCGTGCGGTCGAAGCTATCCGGGCTGGTGCCAAAGAATATCTGCCGCTGCCGCCCGATCCAGAGCTGATCGCCGCGGTTCTGGCGGCGGTGGCCGATGAAAACCACCCGCTGATTTATGAAGATGATGCGATGGGTCGCGTGATTGCGCTGGCCGATCAGGTGGCGCCGTCGGATGCCTCGATCCTGCTGACCGGCGAAAGCGGCACCGGTAAGGAAGTGCTGTCGCGCTATGTCCATCGCAAATCGAGCCGCGCCGATAAGCCGTTTATCTCGGTCAACTGTGCGGCCATTCCGGAAAATCTGCTCGAATCCGAATTGTTCGGCCACGAAAAGGGTGCCTTCACCGGTGCCATCGCCCGGCGCATCGGCAAATTCGAATAGGCCAATGGCGGCACCCTGCTGCTCGACGAAATCAGCGAAATGGACGCCCGCCTGCAGGCCAAACTGCTGCGCGCCATTCAGGAACGCGAGATCGACCGGGTGGGCGGCACCAAGCCGGTGCGGGTCGATATCCGCATCATCGCCACGTCAAACCGCGATCTGGCCGACGAAGTGCGCAAGGGCACGTTCCGCGAAGATCTGCTCTATCGGCTGAATGTGGTCAATCTCTGCGTGCCGCCGCTACGTGACCGGCCGCGGGATATTCAGGCGCTGGCCCGCCATTTCGCCCGCAAATATGCCGAGGCCAATGGCGTGCCGTTCCGTCCCATCGCGGCGGAAACCGAAAGACTGCTGGCCAGTCACCCGTGGCGGGGCAATGTTCGCGAGCTGGAAAACACCATGCATCGCGCGGTGCTGCTGGCTTCGGGCGATACCATCGGACCAGAGGCCATCCGTCTGCCCGATGGCACCCGGGTCGGCACCGTCATGGCGGCGGGCACCGATTTGCCCCAGCCGGTGCGGGCTGCGGTGGAGACCGCTGCATCGGTGACCAATTCGCTGGTCGGGCGCACCGTGGCCGAGGTCGAACGCGATCTGATCCTGTCGACGCTGGACCATTGCCTGGGGAATCGTACCCATGCTGCCAACATTCTGGGGATTTCGATCCGGACCTTACGTAACAAACTGCGCGAATATGCCGGTGCCGGGCTGGCCGTTCCCCAGCCGAACGACCAAAGATTAGCGGGATAGATAAGCCATGGCCGAGGCTACCCCCAATCCGACTGAAGCAGCAGCCCCCGTTCAGGGCGCTGCCGGGGTAGCCGCAGGCGTAGCTGCTGCGCCGGCGCCTGCTGGTCTGGGTGCGGTGGTCAGTCTGCTGTCGGGTGCGGGCAGCTTTGTCGATTACCTGAAGCGCAACGATCTGGGGCTGGCCATCGGTATGATGGCCATTCTGGTGGTGCTGATCCTGCCGCTGCCAACCTGGCTGCTGGATATTGCGCTGGCCTTTTCGCTGTCGTTTTCCATTGTCATCATGATGACGGCGGTGTTCGTCAAGCGCCCGCTCGAATTCAGTTCGTTCCCGGCGGTGTTGCTGATCACCACCATGATGCGGCTGTCGCTTAATCTGGCGTCAACCCGGCTGATCCTGGCCAACGGCAATACCGGCACCGAAGCGGCCGGCTATGTCATCGAGGCCTTCGGCAAGCTGATTATGCAGGGCAACTTCGTCATCGGCCTGATCGTGTTTGCGATTCTGGTGGTGGTGAATTTTGTCGTCATCACCAAAGGTTCCGGCCGTATCGCCGAAGTGGCCGCCCGCTTTAATTTGGACGCCATGCCGGGCAAGCAGATGGCGATCGACGCCGATCTGTCCGCTGGTCTGATCGATGAAAAGGTTGCCAAGCAGCGGCGAAAAGATCTCGAAGCGGAATCGAATTTCTTCGGTGCTATGGACGGTGCTTCCAAGTTCGTCCGTGGTGATGCCATCGCCGGTTTGCTGATTGTCGGCATCAACATTGTCGGCGGCATTATCGTGGCGGTGGTGCAGCATGGCATGAGCTTCGCCGATGCCACGCACACCTTTATCTTGCTGTCGGTGGGCGATGGTCTGGTCAGCCAGATGCCGTCGCTGATCGTGTCGACGGCTGCCGGTCTGATGGTGTCGAAGGCCGGTGTTGAAGGTTCAACCGACAAAGCGCTGATGCGGCAATTGTCGTTCTATCCGCAATCGCTGGGCATGGCCTCGGCGGTGATGGGCATCCTCGCGCTGCTTCCCGGTATGCCGACACTGGTCTTTGCCGGTTTATCGGCGGCCATCGGTTCGCTGGCCTGGTCGTCCTACAAGCAGAAGACCGGGGAAGAACAAAAGGCAACGGTCGATGCCGAAAAGGCCAAGGCCGACGCCGCCCCCAAGGAGGAGCCGATTTCGTCGGCGCTCGCGCTTGATCTGTTGCGCATCGAGCTGGGCTACGGCTTGTTGCCGCTGATCAACGAGATCAAGGGCCATCGCCTGACCGATCAGGTCAAGGCGCTGCGTCGCCAGATTGCGCAGGACATGGGCTTTGTCATGCCGGCGGTGCGTATTCTTGATAATATGCAGCTGCCACAAAACATCTATCGCATCTGCATCAAGGAGGTTGAGTCCGGCAAGGGCGAACTCTATCCCGGACAGCTCCTGGTGATGGATCCGCGCGGGGCTCCGGTCGATCTGCCCGGCACGCGCACCACCGAACCGGCCTTTGGTCTGCCCGCCACCTGGGTCGGCGAGGCGTTGCGCGAGGAATCGACATTCCGTGGCTACACCGTGGTCGATCCCGGCACGGTGCTGACCACGCATCTGACCGAAGTCATCAAGGCGAACATGGCCGAGCTGCTGTCGTTTGCCGAAACCAAGAAGCTGCTCGACGAAATGCCGGCCGATCAGAAAAAACTGGTCGAGGAGCTGGTGCCGTCGCAGATTTCTATCTCGGGCATTCAGCGCGTGTTGCAGACCTTGCTCGGCGAGCGGGTGTCGATCCGCGATCTGCCCGCCATTCTGGAAGGCATTGCCGAAGCCATCGGTCACACCAAGAACGCGCTGTATATTACCGAGCATGTGCGCACGCGGCTGGCGCGCCAGTTGTGCCACGCCAATATATCGCCCGCCGGGTATCTGCCAATTCTGGCGCTGTCGCCGGGGTGGGAGCAGGCCTTCGCAGAATCCATCGTTGGTCAGGGCGAAGAACGCCAGCTTGCCATGGCACCAAGCCAGTTACAGCAGTTCATTCAGGCCGTGCGGGATCGCTTCGAGGAAGCGAGCAAGAAAAACGATATTCCGGTACTCTTGACCAGTCCGCAGATTCGTCCCTTTGTACGCTCTATCATCGAACGCTTCCGTCCGCAGACCGTGGTGATGAGCCAGAGCGAAATTCACGCGTCCATCCGGTTGCGTACCATGGGGCAGATTTGATGAGATCGGTTTGGTCGTATACGCGCAATCTTCCGGCGCTTAGTTATGCGTGTTTGCCAGTATCTGGCACCCGCAGCCGGGATTGGGGGTAATGGTGCAATTGCAAACGTTCCTGGCTCGGGGCATGAAAGACGCGCTCACCAATGTGCGCGAAAAAATGGGTCCTGATGCTGTCATTATTTCCAGTGAAACTGCCGCCGATGGCAGTGTGATCGTGCGCGCTGCGCTGGACGAATCCGATGTGCTCGACGAGATGGCTTTTTCGGATGAAGCTTTAAGCGATATCTGGGAAAATGCACCGCCGGGCGAAGCTGCACTGGCGGTGGTGCCCCCGCCCGCACCGGAGGCCGAGGTTCGGGTGATCCGCGAGAGGCCGCCTAAGCGTGGTCGCCGCCGTTTCGACCGTGGCGAGCTGTTGTCAATTTTCGCGCATCACCGTTTGCCGGATGGGCTGGCCCATGCGCTGGCAGAAAAAAGCGCTGGCACCGGCATTAATGATATGACGCTGGCTCTGGCGGCAGCCATTGATGCGCGCATGAAGGCGGCACCGATTGACTTTACCGCGGCCCAGGCCTTACTGCTGCTTGGCCTTGGCGGCGTCGGAAAGACCGCGACTGTCGCTAAGCTTGCCGCCCATGCGCAACTGGCCGGGCGGGCCGTGACCCTGATCGGGGCCGATACCGAAGGTGCGGGTGCCGTGGCGCGCCTGGGCGCTTTTGCAGAGCATCTTAAGGTTGAGATTTTGTCGGCAGCAACGCCGGCGCAGTTGGATCGGCGCATCCATGAAGCGTTGGGCCGTGGTCATCTGACCATTGTCGATACTGCGGGGTTCGATCCCCGCCAAATAAAAGCGGCTGAGGCAATGCGAACCTTGGCCCAAATCGCCGATGTCGAGGCGATTGGCGTGGTTTCGGCCATGACCGATGGTGAGGAAATCTGTGAGATCGCAGCTGCCTTGGGGCGGATTGGCGTATCGCGTCTGGTAGTGACGCAACTGGATCTGGCCCGCCGTTTCGGCGCGCTGGCCGGGGTAGCAATGTGTGAGGGCCTGCGTTTGGCCCAGACGACGCGTTCGCCCTTTGTTGCAGCCGGGCTTGATGCCTTGACCCCGTTAATTCTGGCGCGGCTGTTGGTCGAAAATGAAGAGGAGAGCGTACAATGAGTTCCAGGGCTCCCCGCCTGACGGCGATCGGTTCCGGCAAAGGCGGAACGGGTAAAACCTTTATTTCGCTCTCTCTTGCCAAATGCTTTGCCCGTCGTGGCGAAAAGGTGCTGGTGTGCGATGCCGATCTTGGGCTTTCCAACACCTCGGTGCAGCTCGGGCTGGCCAGCGGCGGTAATCTGCCTGCGCTGTTGTCGGGCAGGCTCAGCTTTGCCGACGCCATTGTTCATGTCCCCGGTAATGTTTCGAGCTTTGATCTGTTGGCAGCGCCAGCCGGTTCGGGGCAGCTTGCCGATGCGGGCGAAAAGGTTGCCGAGCGTTTGGTCAGTACACTGCTGAATTCTCATGGCTATGACCGCGTGGTGATCGATCTGGGCGCGGGCGTTGGCCCCGGCACCATGGCGATTGCGGCAGGGGTTGATGATACGCTGGCCGTGACCAATCCCGATCCGGCGGCGATCACCGATGCCTATGCCTTCGTTAAACTGATGGCGCGGCGTACCGGCGGGCGTATGCCGTCACTGATTGTCAATCGTGCATCGAATGCGAACGAAGCTGAACGCACCGCCGAAGCATTGAAAACCGCCTCGCGCACCTTCCTGCGCACCACGCCGGATTATCTCGGCTTTGTGCCGGACGATCCCAAGGTGGTCGAGGCTGTGCGGCGTCAGAAATCGCTGATTGAAATCTCTCCGCAAAGCCCGGCGGCGATGGCGGTGGATGCGCTGGCCGAATTGCTGATGCGTTCCCCCACGAAAAAGACCAGCGAAACCGCACCGTCATTGCGTTAACTCGCTCACGCCATATGCGCGTTGCTTGAAACGTGTAAGGCGGCGGGATGACCGCCGCCTCAGATGGTGTGAAGCGTTGCGTGAAATCTGCCGGGATTACACGCCGTCGCGGCTGCCGCGGGTGGGATGTTTGCGTAAGTGGCGCACCAGGGCCATTTCGTCGAGCCGGCTTTGCGCACGGCGATTTTCCGCTTCCGCCATGCGTTTTTCCTGCTGCTCATAGGCAAATTGCAGGCTTTTCAGATCCTGATAGGCGTCGGTCAGTTCATCCTGACAGGCAGAACGTTCGCGCGAAACTTCCTGCAGCGTGTTGTTCAGATTATCCCGGCGCACATCAATGGCGCGCAGGAAG
>JBAVPS010000356.1:0-9394 GCA_049693315.1 Rhizomicrobium sp.
TTGCCCAGCTTATCCTGCTCCATATATGGCATCAGATAGGCCACGGCCTTTTTCATCACACGAGCGGATTTGACCACCTGCGGCAGGAACATCTTGCCGGCACCGAACAGATCGCCCACCTCGTTCATACCGGCCATCAGCGGGCCTTCGATGACTTCCAGCGGGCGGGTGGCGACGGCACGGGCTTCCTCAGTATCCTGAGTAACGAAGGCATCGATGCCATGCACCAGCGCGTATTTTAAACGCTCGGCCACCGGCAGGGTGCGCCATTCGGCTTCCTGGGTTTCGGCAACCGCGCCATCTCCCTTATATTTGGCCGCAACCTCGAGCAGCCTTTCGGTCGCATCGTCCCGGCGATTAAGCAGCACGTCCTCGACACGTTCGCGCAGCTCGGCCGGAATGTCCTGATACACCGCCAGCTGCCCGGCGTTGACGATGCCCATGTCCATGCCCGCCTTGATGGCATAGAACAAAAAGGCCGAATGCATCGCCTCGCGTACCGGGTCGTTACCACGGAACGAGAACGAGATGTTCGATACACCACCCGAAATATGGGTGAGCGGCATCGCCTTGCGGATGCGCACGGTGGCGGCAATGAAATCCTGCGCATAATTGTTATGCTCATCAATGCCGGTGGCAACCGCAAAGATGTTGGGATCGAAGATGATGTCTTCCGGCGGGAAGCCGATCTTGTTCACCAGCAGGTCATAGGCGCGCTGACAAATCGACACCTTGCGTTCTTCGGTATCGGCCTGACCGGTCTCATCAAAGGCCATCACCACGGCGGCGGCACCATAACGGCGGATCAGCCGGGCGTGGTCAAGAAAGGCTTCTTCACCTTCTTTCAGCGAGATCGAATTGACGATGCCTTTACCCTGCAGGCATTTCAGGCCCGCTTCAATCACCTCCCATTTGGAGGAATCGACCATGATCGGCACCCTGGCAATGTCGGGTTCCCCCGCCACCAGATTGAGGAAGCGAACCATCGCCGCTTTGGAATCGATCAGCCCCTCGTCCATATTGATGTCGATAACCTGCGCGCCGTTTTCGACCTGGGCGCGGGCAACCTCCAGCGCGGCATCATAATCTTCGGCTTTGATCAGCTTACGGAACTTTGCCGAACCGGTGATGTTGGTGCGCTCGCCGACATTGACGAAATTGATTTCCGGCGTCAGCGTGAACGGCTCCAGTCCCGACAACCGCAAGAATTTCGGTTTTTCTTCGATTTTGCGTGGCGGCAAGCCTTTGACCACTTCGGCAATGGCGGCAATGTGCTTGGGCGTGGTGCCGCAGCAGCCACCGACGATGTTGACAATGCCGTCACGGGCATAGCCGCCGACGACCTTGGCCATCATCTCCGGGCTGTCATCATATTCGCCAAATTCATTGGGCAGGCCCGCATTGGGGTGGGCCGAGACCAGCGTATCGCTAATGCGCGACAGATCGGCGATGTGGGCGCGCATTTCGTCGGCACCCAGCGCGCAGTTAAAGCCAATCGCAAAAGGGTTGGCATGGCGTGTCGAATACCAGAAGGCTTCCGCCGTCTGTCCCGACAGGGTGCGGCCTGAACGGTCGGTGATAGTGCCGGAAATCCATACCGGCAGGCGTTCACCCGCGGCAGCAAAGGCTTCTTCAATGGCGAAAATCGCCGCCTTGGCATTTAACGTGTCAAAGACAGTTTCGATCATCAACAGATCGGCGCCACCTTTGATCAGCCCCATGGTGCCTTCAAAATAGGTCTGGCGCAGGGCATCAAAGGTGATGTTGCGTTTGGCCGGATCGTTGACATCGGGCGAGATCGAGGCGGTGCGGTTGGTCGGTCCCAATACGCCAGCCACCAGACGCGGGCGGTTGTCGCCAGCCTGCCGGGTGAAATCATCGCAGATCTCGCGGGCAAGGGCGGCGCCCTTTTCGTTCAGCTCACTGACCAGCGGGGCAAGATCGTAATCGGCCTGCGAACTTTCGTTCGAGGTGAAGGTATTGCTTTCAATAATATCGGCGCCTGCGGCCAGATAGGCATGGCCGATCTCGCGAATGACATCGGGCTTGGTCAGGGTCAGCAGATCGTTGTTGCCCTTAAGCTCGCTGGCATGGTCGGTAAAGCGCGTGCCGCGGTAATCCTGTTCGTTCAGATGATAGGTCTGGATCAGCGCGCCCCACGAACCGTCGAGCAGCAGAATCCGTTTGCGAGCTTCTTCCTTCAGCCACGCAATGCGGGCGGCGCGCGTATTGGTCATAGAAATATCCTTGTTATCGGCCAGTCATTGCGGGGGCAGATGATTATAGCCCCAGCAGACGGCAGACCGCATAGGTCAGATCGGCCTGATTGAGGGTATAGAAGTGAAACTGGTTAAAGCCCCGTGTAGAGAGCAGCTCAATCTCGTCGGTCATCACGGTTGCGGCGATGATGCGGCGGCTTTCGGCATCTTCTTCAAGCCCGGCATAGACTTTGTGCATCCAGTCGGGAATTGACGTGCCACATTTGGCCGACATACGCACCAATCCCTTGAAATTCGAGGTTGGCATCAGGGCGGGCAGGATCGGCACAAAAATCCCGGCGGCAGCGGCGGCATCGCGCAAACGGGCCAGCGCATCGGCATCGAAGCAAAACTGGGTAATGGCGCGGCTGGCACCGGCATCAACCTTGCGCTTGAGCAGTTCAATATCATGGGCAATGTTGGGCGATTCCGGGTGGCGTTCTGGATAGCATGATACCGAGATCTCGAACGGGGCGATGGCTTTGAGGCCCGCCACCAGATCGGCGGTCGAGGCATAGCCTTCCGGGTGCGGACGATAGGGTGTGAAATCCGGCATGTCACCGCGCAAGGCCACAATGTGGCGGACCCCGGCATCCCAATAGGCCTGGGCAACGCGATTAACTTCTTCCTTCGATGCTGCGACGCAGGTCAGATGCGCAGCGGGCTTCATACTGGTTTCATCGACCAGCCGTTTGACCGTGGCATGGGTGCGTTCGCGGGTTGACCCGCCTGCGCCATAGGTTACCGAAACAAAGTCGGGTTTGAGCGGTTCGAGCCGTTTGACCGCTGTCCAGAGCTGCTTTTCCATCTCGTCCGTTTTGGGCGGAAAGAACTCGAACGATATGGCGATGGCGCGCCGGCGGGTGATCAGTTTTTCCAGACTCATAAGATCTCCTTTTGCGCAGCGGCTGGGGCGGGGCTTGGTTTCTTTTCGGCAAGCCAGATTTTGACGGTAAGTTTTTCGGTGCTGTCGGATGCGGTGACGGCGGCATCCGGTGCGATCGCCTCGGCCGGGGCAACGCTAAGCCCCGCGCTGTGGAACCAGCCCGCCACTTCCTTGTCGGCAAAGCCAAGGCGACGGTGGGCATATTCCTCGCGCAAAAATTCCAGCGTATGGGGGGCAAAATCGGCAATGATCAGCCGCCCGTTGGGGCGCAGAACCCGCGCGGCCTCGGCCACCGCCGCTGCGGGGTTCTCAAGATAATGCAGCACCTGATGAATCAGCACGGCATCAAAGCCGGTTTCCGGCGCGCCATTGCTGAACGGCAGTTGGCAGATATCGCCAAGACGCACCTGGCAATGGGCCAGTTCCGGCTTGGCCAGCTTATCGCGGGCAATCGCCAGCATTTCCGAACTGGCATCGATGCCAATGGCGCGGCGGGCAAGGGGGGCGGCCAGTTCCAGCATGCGGCCGGTTCCGGTGCCGGCGTCCAGCAGCATATCGATATGGCGGTCGGATAAATGGCGCAGAATGGCGGCTTCCACCGCCTGTTCCGGGGCATAGAGGGCGCGGATGCGGTTCCATTCGGCGGCATTGGCTTTGAAGAAGTCTGCGGCCTGATGGGCCCGTTCGGCCCGTACCCCGGCCAGCCGCTGGCGGTCGAGGGCGTACAGCCCGTCATCTTCGGTGACCAGTCCGGCGAGCAACTGGCCAAGCGCGGCACCATCGCCGTCATCGACTGCGCGGTGGAACACCCAGCTGCCTTCCTTGAAACGCTCCAGTAACCCCGCTTCGCATAACAATTTCAGATGGCGCGAAACCCGTGGTTGGCTTTGACCAACGATTTCGATCAGTTCGCTTACCGTCAGTTCGGCCTGGCGCAGCAGCAGTAACAGGCGCAGTCGCGTCGGATCGCCGGCGGCGCGCAACATGGAGACGAGTTTATCCATACCTAACCTTCAGCACATATAAACATATCTTTATATGGTATGGCGACGTCAGGCAAGACAGGAATGCTTTCAGGGCTTAAACTTTATGGCCGGAAGGTCGAAAATGGCCGCAAGATGGGAAAATGAATGATGAAGGCGGTGGCGCTGTCTGTGCTGCTGGCGGGCGGGGTTCTGGCGGGCTGTGCGACCGCGCCGGATGGGGGCGATGGCTATAGCAGCCGTGATCCCTACGAAGATCTTAACCGTCACTTTTTCGCGATGAACCGGCGTATGGACCGCACCTTTCTGCGCCCCATTGCAGAAACTTATGTCGAATTGGTGCCAGAGAGGTTGCGGGCAGGTCTGCATACACTTTTGACGACGGCCAATCTGCCGGTGGTGTTTGCCAATGATATGCTGCAGGCCCGCCCCAGTGCCGCAGGGGAAACCGTGGAACGGCTGGTGGTCAATGTAGCACTGGGATTGGGTGTTTATGATACGGCGAGTGCATTCGGCATCGCCGAACATGATAATGATTTCGGTCGTACCCTTGGTGTCTGGGGCTGGAATGGTGAGCCCTATCTGATGCTGCCACTGATCGGCCCGAGCAATCCACGCGATGTGATTGGCTTTGCCGGTGACATCGTTTTGGATCCAGCCATTTACCTTCAATACAAATATTTTGTCTGGTCGCTGATCGGCCGTCAGGGACTGGGGCTGGTTGATATGCGCGCGCGCAACCTCAGCACGGTAGATGCGATTGAGCGTTCTTCGCTCGATTATTATGCTACTACGCGCAGTCTGTACCGCCAGTACCGTCAAAATCAGGTGGAACAGGCCCCCGATGTCGATGCGGATGACGAGGCGGTGGCTGAGGGCGGCGTAAACTTGCCGTAAACATATCCCTGAGAACTTGTTTTGGCTCGGCTGGCGCATTAGCTATCCATAACGTCAGGCCCATACCGTCGGGAGTGAAGACAGATGCGTGATATTGTTTTGGGGTTTTTCGCTTTGCGCCGTTTGGTCGTTATCGGCCTGATGGCGCTGGTGCTGGCAGCGGGTTTTGCTGCCCCCGCAGCGGCCGCTTCCCCAGCCGAACAATTCGTCAATGACAATGTGCAGAAGGGCATGAACATTCTGACCAATAAGGCGTTATCGAAAGATCAGCGCCGTGATCAGTTTCAGGACTTTCTGCTTTCTCTGGCCGATTTAAAGTCGATTGCCGAATATACGCTGGGCCAGTATCGCCGTGGTGCCAACCCGGCTGATCTGGCCGCCTATGAAGCGGCGTACAAGGATTATGCCCTGGCGGTGTATCGTACCTATTTCGACAAGTTCAACGGTCAGACGCTGAAGGTTGTGAGCTCCTATCCGCTGACCGGCGATGAAAGCGTGGTCAAGACCGAGATGCACGATCTGAGCAAGGCCCCCGTGGGTAAGCCGCCGGTCGTCAATTTCCGCCTCGCAAATCAGGGCGGCAAGTTTCTTGCCACCGATATTTCATTCGAAGGGGTGTGGTTGCGCCAGACCCAGCGTGATGATTTCACCAGCTTCCTGGGCCAGCATGGCGGCGACATCAAGGCGCTGATCAGTGTACTGAAGGCAAAGACCAAGCAGGAATCCCTGCGCGCGCGCTAAGCGTCGCACGGGGCACTTTGCATACAAAAAGCGCGGCAGAGCATTTGGTTCTGCCGCGCTTTTTCGCTGAGGGGGGGCGTTATTGGCTTGCCCAGATGATGCGATGAATAAAGCTGACATCGTTCAGGGCGAATTCCCGGTCTTCATAGGCCGGATTAAGCGATTTCAGCTCGATACGCTGCGCAGTCAGGCGTAAGAGCTGTTTGGCCATCACTTCGCCGCCATTGGTCCGGACCACCACCCGGTCGCCGCGCCGCAAGCTTGCCGCCGGGGAAACAATGACGCGGTCGCCATCGCGGAACACCGGCAGCATCGAGTCGCCGGAGATCTCCAGCGCATAGGCATGTTCGTCGGCCAGTTCCGGGAAAGGTATCCCATCCCATCCGGCCCCGGCGGGAAAGCCCGCATCGGTGAAATAGCCATTGCTGCCAGCTTGCGCCATGCCGACCAGCGGCACCAGCCGCGGGCTGGTGCGCGCGGGGGTGTCGCCTTCCGTCAGGGCAACGAAGTCGCGCAACGGGGCCCCCGTCGCGGTCAGCACCTTGGCCAGACTTTCGGTCGAAGGCCAGCGCAGCTTGCCGGTGGGGGCGCCGCGCTTGGATTTGTTAAAGGTGGTGGGATCAAGCCCGGCCAGTTTCGCCAAGCCCGATGGTGATAGGCGGTTCTGCGCTGCCAGCGCGTCAATTGCGCTCCAGATTTGCTTGTGCGTCAGCATGGCTTCATCCCAAGATCAGTGGCGCTTTTTATCCGTTACACCAAAGGTGCATCAGATACCCATTGCACCGATAGCCGGCCGCGACGGAACGTTAATCGGGTCCTACCCTTAAAAAGCATGACGCCGTACCGCTGTGATACGCTTGTTCAGCTGGCGCAAGGCCGCTCCCGGCACTTAAAAGGGGGTGCACTGCGGACCAATTCCGGTATTCGATCGCGTCCGGCAATTCTTCCTAAGAAAGCGTACTGATAGGAATTACAACTCGCAAGCCGAAACTATTCGTATGGTTTTCAAATCGGCAACGAATGGCGCGAAAGCCGGAATGTTATCGATTGCAGGTTGCCCCGTTCATCACGGCGCCGACCCGGCTGGTGAAATTTTCTGCCTTGGCCTGCCCCATGGCGGTCACTTTGCGGCGCAGCGCGCTGTACTTGCCTTCAAAGGCCAGAATTTCGATCCGCATCTCGTCGGCGCTCAAAACCTTACGCAGCTCATGCTCCAGGCAGAGGCATTTGTTGCGTGGCAGGTCAGATGGCTGGGCGGTGCAGGCTTTCATCATGGCGTCATCGGCCAGGGCGGGCTCGGCCATGCTGCACAGGGGCATGGCGGTCAGAAAAAGACCGGACAACAGAGTTACGGGACGTCGGGTCATCATTGCTCCCTCTTTGCTATGGCGGTGGTACCACGTGCGTTGGGGCAAAACAAAATCCCGGCATTGCTGCCGGGATTTTCGTTTCAGAGTGGTCTGTTGTTACAGGTCGAGCTTGGCCGGGGCCAGCCTTGGGGTCAGCGTGTGAATGACCAGCACCGCCAGCAGGTAGATCAGACCGGCGACGAAGAACACCACTGAATACCCGCCCAGGCCCGCCAGCGCCTTGGCCACGCCCAGCGCCATGACGATGCCGCCGATGGCGCCCATGGTGCCGCCGATGCCGGACACGGTACCGACCGCCGCCTTGGGAAAGGTGTCAGACGGAATGGTGTAGAGGTTGGCCGAGAATGCCTGATGGGCTGCCGCCGCAATGCCGATGACGCAGGTGACGGTCCACAAATCATGCAGGAACATGGTGGCAAACCCAACCGGCAGTACGCAGCAGGCGCAGATCAGCAGGGTCAGCTTGCGTGCCATGTTGACGGTCAGCCCATGTTTGATCATCGCTGACGACATCCAGCCGCCGACAATCGAGCCGACATCCGAGATGACATAGATGACGATGATCGGGGCGGCCACGCCGGAAATGTTGCCGACCTGATCTTTGTAGGTTTCCATGAAGTAGGGGGGCAGCCAGAACAGATAGAAGAACCACACCGGATCGGTCAGCATCTTGCCGAGCGCAAAGGCCCAGGTTTCCTTGATGAAGATCACCTTGCCCCAGGGCAGCTGTTTGACCGGCGGGGAATTATCGCTTTCGATATAGTCCAGCTCGGCCGGTGACAGGCTTTTATGCTCCTGCGGCGCAAGGTAGACCGCAATCCACAGCACCAGCCAGATCGCGCTTAATGAGCCGGTGGCGACAATGGCCCACTGCCAGCCATAGTTCAGCATGACAAAGGGCACAATCAGCGGGGTTAGAATCGCCCCGACGTTGGAGCCGGCGTTGAATATGCCGTTGGCCAGCGAGCGTTCGCGTTGCGGGAACCATTCCGCCACGGCTTTGAGGGCAGCGGGGAAGTTGCCCGACTGGCCCAGGCCCAGCAGCGCCTGGGTCACCATGAAACCGAACAGCACCAGTGCTGGCGACATGAAGCCTAAAAGGGCGCAGGTCAGGTGGGCCCCGGTCCATAGTACAACGGCCAGAATATAGCCGAGTTTTACACCGATCTTGTCGATGATGCGGCCAAACCAGACATAGCCGATGGCATAGAAGACCATGAAACACAGCACAATGTGGGCATAGTCGGCCTGATTCCAGCCATAGAGCCGGGTCAGTTCTGGTTTGAGAAAACCGATGGTCTGCCGGTCAATATAGGTCAGCCCGGTCGCCATGAACAAAAGCGCGCAAATCATCCAGCGGAACTTGCCGATGCGCGCGGTGGAAGACGGTTGTGTCTTCCCCTTACCCTCTACCATTTTATCCTCCCGAAGCGGTGTGTTGTTTTTATCTGGGACCGCTCCCAATGCATTTCTACGCGGCGTTTTTATGACTGTCTACGGTGAAGCCTCTGATCTTTGCGGACGGGTCGCCATCGTTTTCCCCACCCCCCCTTATTCTACGCAACCGATATGGCACGACGAGGATGGGTGGAAACGGCGATGGTTTCAATCCCCGCGAATACTGCTTTGGCTTTTTGGCCGGTCACAATGTCATGGACACCGGTGGCAGCGCCGGTCGAAATAAGCTGGCCCTTTTTGAGCGCAAGGCCCCGCCGGGCACAGTTTTCAGCGATAAACTGCAAGGATTCCAACGGCCCGCCGGGAACATTGGCCGCACTGCCACTTCCGACAAGGACACCGTCGATGAAGGATTCGACGGTAAGATCTTCCCATTTGCATTTGCGCCAGTCGGCAATTTCCTGACCGATGATTTCGTCAGCATTGTTGCCGAAATCCGCCACCACGATGTGGGGGCCGCGGGCATTGATGTCGGCCAGGGGGCTGCCAGCCATTTCAACACCGACATAGAGCCTGCCCGCCAGCGCGTCGGCGTCGGCGATGGAATAGCTCAGCTTGGCCGGATCGGCGTCATGGTCGACTTCGAAGACAAATTCCGCCTCGAAGCAGGCCGTGCCGCCGACAAAAACGCCACACGCGGTCTCGCTTGCCCCATCATTTTGGAAGACGTTCCGGGTAAAAATCGGCCCGGCCAGACGATGACAGCCAAACTTTGCCTGCAGCGCGTCCGGGATTTTACCGATTTTCCAGCCGGCTATCTGGTCAGGCCATAACGCAATTGCTTCATTCTGACATTGATAC
>JBAVPS010000357.1:0-4583 GCA_049693315.1 Rhizomicrobium sp.
ATATAACGTCGAAATTGCGATCCAGCGGGTAACGATCATCCATCAGATTGAGATGCTGAAACGACACTTTGGCCCGCAGCCGTGGAACGATACGAAATTCCTGTCCCATGGGATCGCGCGGCAGCATAATATATTTGCGGCGGCGATCTTCCGGAATCGGTTCCATCATCGGAATCGGGTAGCGGCCATTCACCGCCTTAAGCAGAACCTCGGTACAGATGTCAGTGGCGACAATGTTATAAGAGACCCCGGGGCGCGGCTGGCAGAAATCTTCCAGCTCCATCGCCAGCGTATAAGGCTCGGCCCCGATTGACGACGCCGCGCACCAGATGCGGATCGTGTGTTGCCCCGCCTCGGCCAGATGCGGCAAAATCTTTGCGCGTAAATAATCGAAATGCGCACTCTCCCGATAAAAATCGGTTTTGTTGGTGGTGATCGCATCAATGAAGTGAATAACTTCTGTTTCGGCATTGGCGTCGTCATCGCCGAACAGATACTCGCAATAGCCATTGATGTCGGCAATGCCCAGCACCCGCATGCGCCGCCGCAGGCGGCTGTCGAGCATAGTGCGTTTTTTCTCGGTAATACGGATGCCGCAATAGTCATAGACAAAACGCGCCAGCCGGATAAAGTTGGCCTGACTGAGCGGAGCCACCGCCGCGGACACACGTTCCGGCTGCCAGCCTTCTGCCGCAACGCTGTGTTGCCGCGCGGGGGTATGGCGCGAAAGCGGCGAAACCGCCAAGCCTGTTCTTTGAAGCATACGCGAACTCAACACACCTGTTTTACACCGGGCTTACGCTGTCGCAGCTTAGCGATAAAGCATCAATATCCGGTGCGGTCATCAATTTTTGCAGATCGAAGATCAGGACGAAGCCGTCATCGCGGCGGACAATGCCCGCGATATAACCAAGCCGCCAGCTGTTGCCGACGGTCGGCACCGGTTCAATCTGATCCGTGGACAGACTGATAACCTCCAGCACCGTGTCGGCCACCAGCCCCAGCGCCAGCGTCTGATGCGCCGCCGTCGGGGCCGCTTCCGGATCATCGATTGGAACATCAACCACCATAATCCGCGTGGCGGTGGTGGTCTCGGCTCTGGTCAGACCAAGCTTGGTGCGCAGATCAATCACCGGGGTTGCCCGCCCGCGCACATCGATCAGCCCGTTGAGATAGGCCGGGCCTTCCGGCACCCGGAAGGCTTCGCGATAGTCCAGTATCTCGCGCACCAGGGCCACGGGAACGGCAAACACCTCCGCCCCCAGACACAGGGTGACATACTGGATTTCATCGCCTTTACGGGTGCTGGTTTCGGCCATTTTAATAGTCCCTGAACTCCGCATCCGCCGCATCCGGCCCACCGCGTTCGAGGCTGCGGGCCGTCGCGCGGGCAAGGTCGATGGCGATGCCCGTGCCCGTGCCCGCGGCGGGGTTGCTTCGTGCCCCGGTTTTCGCTGACGCAGACTTTAGCCCAGATGTGCCCGCCCTGCCAATGCGGGTGGTGCCACGCGTTGCAACCTTAGACGTGCCAGATGCAGACGTATCCACCTTGAAATAGGCGATGGCGCTTTCCAGCGCTTCGGACTGGCTTGCCAGCTCTTCCGAGGTTGCCGACATCTCCTCAGACGCCGCCGCATTTTGCTGCGTCACCTTATCGAGCTGCTGGATCGCTTCGTTGATCTGGCTGGCACCAATATCCTGCTCGCGGCAGGCCGCGCTGATCTCGGCCACCAGTTCCGCCGTCTTGCGGATATCCGGCACCAGCTTGCCCAGCATGGCACCTGCTTCCTGTGCCGACTTGACCGTGTGGCCCGACAGCCCGCCGATTTCGGTTGCGGCCTGCTGCGACCGTTCGGCCAGCTTGCGCACTTCCGAAGCCACCACCGCAAAACCCTTGCCATGTTCACCGGCGCGGGCCGCTTCCACCGCCGCGTTCAGCGCCAGCAAATCGGTCTGACGGGCAATCTCCTGCACGATGGTGATCTTCTCGGCGATGGTCTGCATCGCCGCCACCGCTTTGTTGACCGCCTCGCCGCTCAGCTCGGCATCCTTGGCCGACTGTTTCGAGATCTTCTCGGTCTGCGAGGCATTGTCGGCGTTCTGTTTGATGTTCGCCGCCATCTGCTCCATCGAGGCCGAGGCTTCTTCCGCCGACGCCGCCTGTTCGGTGGCACCCTGACTGACCTGTTCCGATGCCGAGGACAGCTCCTGACTGCCCGACGCCACATTCTCAGACGCCGCAAGCGCATCGCTCACCACCGAACGTAAGCGCTCAACCATCGTCTTAAGGGCGTTGCCAAGGTGATCTTTTTCCGACTTGGGAGTGACCGTCACCATCAGATCACCACCGGCGATCTTGTCGGCAATCTCTGCAGATTCACGTAAACTGGCCACCATCGCCGTCATGGCATGGCCCATCGTATCCCCTGTGGATCGCGGCTCCAGATTTGCAGATAAATCACCAAGGGCGATCTGCTGCATGGCATCGGAAACCGTGCGTTCTGCCTGAACCACCGCGACCAGAGCCTTACTCAGCGCATCTTTATCCGACAGGATCTTTGGCTCTTCCGACAAATCGCCAACAGAGATTTTATGGGCGATACGCGCCGTACTTTTAAGATTGTTCGTCATTGTACGAACAGAATCGACGACATCTTTAATCTCGTCATTGGCAGCATAGTCGATCTGCCGGTCAAGATCCCCAATGGCAACACCTTCGGCCATATCGCCAATCTGTTTTAAACCACGACCAATTGAAATCATGATCCAGGCAGCAGAACCAATCGCAAACACAACCGCAATCAATGCCAGCCCAATCAGCAGATTGCGCGTTGCCTCGTAACCTTGCTTTGCCTCGGCCTGGGCACCGGCAACCGCCTGTTGGGTGATGACAACAATTTCGCTGGCTTCATCCAGCAGCGGATTTACCACCGTGCGCATCGGCCCGACGGAAATCTGTTTTGCTTCTTCGTTGCGGTTTGCCAGTGCAAGCTGCCTGAGCTGGGTATCAAGCACCTTATCCTGTTCCCACAGATCGCGGGCATGCATCCATTTCGGTCTGGCTTGTTCAGACGATATTTCAATGCCGCGACTGACCAGGGCATCGACAGTGCCACGTATACGACTGATATCATTGTCGTAGCCTTGCATCTTCTGCATGTCGGTCTCGAGAATGATATTCTTCTCTTTCCTGACCATATCAAGCATGGCGACACGCAGCTCGAGCGCGGTTTTCATTCGCTCGACCGGCCCCTGCACCATGGTATTCATGGTGCCATCCAATGCGGCCAGACTGTAAACGGCATAACTGCTGGCACCGACAAGCAGCACCAGAACCAGCCCGAACACCAGTCCGAGCTTCGCCTTGATTGTAAAACGCATGTGACTCCCCCGAAGATGTGCCAGTGCGGACTATTTTTGCTCCTGCGCCTGACGGTTAGATTTGAGAGTTAACTGGATAGACTACTGCCTGCAGCCTCCTTGCTGATATGACTGCCAGCGGCAAAGATTTTATGAAGGTCCGGAACAACAACAAAATCACCATCCCGCTTGGCGAGACAGCGAATAAACTCCTGACGCCAGCGCATACCAACCCGTGGCGCGCTTTCGGTTCTGGCCCGCTGAAGTGTGGTCACTTCGTGCACCTTGTCGGCTTTGAGGCCGATCAGACAGGGTTCATCGTCATATTCGATCTCGATCACGATGATCCGGCTGTCGACGGTATCGTCCGCCGCGGCCAGATCGAACGCCAGATGTAAGTCCGCAATCGGAATAACCTTGCCACGGAAGTTGACCAGACTGGCAATCATCGGCGCACTGCCCGGCACCGGGGTTTCCGGCATACGGTCGAGAATTTCCCGCACCAGAGATGCCTCGATGGCGAAGGTTTCGCCCTGCATATCGAAAGTCAGCACTTCAAGTTCGGTGCCATCGCGCCACTGAATAGTCTGTTTATCGCTCATGGTTATCACTCCGCCGCCCGCAAGCGTTCTTCCTGACGCTGACCAGCCGCCACCAGATGCGCGATATCCAGGATCAGCGCGACGCCGCCATCCCCCAGAATGGTGGCACCCGAGAAGGTTTCAACATCAGCATGAAAGCGCGATAGCGGTTTGATCACGGTTTGATGCTGACCAATGATCTGATCGACAACCAGACCAACCCGCTCCCGCCCGGTCGAAACCACAACGATTTTCTGATAGGGATCGGCATCGGTTTTGGTGCCGAACACTTCACGCAGGCGGATAAAGGGCACCAGCATATCACGTAAGGTGAGGAAATTACGCCCGGACGAGCGCTGATCCTGACTGCGCGAAAGCTCGACACACTCCTCGACCGCAGACAGCGGAATGACATAGCGGTTGGTACCAACGCGGACCAGCAATCCATCAATGATCGCCAGTGTCAGGGGAATGCGCAGATCAATACGTGTGCCCATCCCCGCCTCGCTGGTCATACTGATGCCGCCGCGCAAATTCTCGATGGTGCGTTTGACGACATCCATACCGACACCACGGCCAGACAGATTGGTAATCTGACTGGCGGTCGAGAATCCCGGCTTGAACACCAGTTGCAACAGCTCG
>JBAVPS010000358.1:0-4801 GCA_049693315.1 Rhizomicrobium sp.
ATATAGACCATCCCAGTTTCGGCATGGCGCTGATCGGGCGGCTGCTGGAATCGCAGGGCTTCAGGGTGGGTATAATTGCTCAGCCCGACTGGAAAGACGCCAATGCCTTTCGGGTGCTGGGCAAACCAGCGCTCTATTTTGGTGTGACCTCGGGCAATATGGATTCGATGGTCAACCGCTACACATCCGATAAGCGGTTGCGCCACGACGACGCCTATACCCCGAATGGCGAAGGTGACAAGCGGCCCGACCGCGCCGCCATTGTCTATTCCATGCGCTGTCAGGAAGCGTTCCCCGGCGTGCCAGTTGTGCTGGGGGGCATCGAAGCCTCGCTCAGGCGCATTGCCCATTACGATTACTGGTCCGATAAGATCCGCCGTTCGGTGCTGCTCGATTCCAAGGCTGATCTGATTTTGTACGGTAATGCCGAACGGGCGCTGATTGATGTGACACATCGCATCGCCGCCCACGGTATGGATCAGGATTTCTCCGACTTGCGCGGGCTGGCCTTTGCCCGAAAAACGGTACCTGATGGCTGGACCGTTCTGCATGCGGATGATCTCGACGCGCCGGAACAAACCCGTGGGCCGATTGAAACCTGCGTCGTGCGGTTGCCATCGTATGAGCAGGTGGTGGCAGATCCTGAAAGCTATGCCCGCGCCAGCCGCGTGCTGCACAAGCAAAGCAATCCCGGCAACGCCCATGCGCTGGTGCAGCGCCACGGCGACGAAAAATCCGGGCGTGATGTCTGGTTGACCCCACCGCCGATACCGCTGACCACCGCGGAAATGGACGGTGTGTACGAGCTGCCCTATGCCCGCAGCCCGCACCCGGCCTATTACGGCGCGCGTATCCCGGCGTGGGAAATGATCCGTAATTCGGTGACGATTTTGCGTGGCTGTTTCGGCGGTTGCGCCTTTTGCTCGATTACCGAGCATGAGGGCCGGATCATTCAGTCACGTTCGGAAGATTCCGTCCTGCGCGAGATCGGTCATGTGCGCGACAAGACCGAAGGCTTTGCCGGGATCATCTCGGATATTGGTGGCCCCACCGCCAACATGTATCGCATGGCGTGCAAGGATAAACGCGCCGAAGCGGTGTGCCAGCGGCCATCCTGTGTCTATCCCGACATCTGTAAGAATATGGACACCAGCCATGACGCGCTGATCCGGCTCTATCGCAAAGCCCGGGCTCTGCCGGGCATTCGCAAGGTGATGGTGGCGTCGGGCGTGCGCTATGATCTGGCGGTCCGAAGTCCGGAATATATCCGCGAGCTGGTCGCCCATCACATCGGCGGTTATCTTAAAATTGCGCCGGAGCATACCGAGCCGGGGCCGCTGGCCCATATGATGAAGCCGGGCATCGCCACCTATGACCGCTTCAAACAGATGTTTGATGATGCGGCCAAAGCAGTGGGCAAGAAATATTATCTGATCCCCTATTTCATCGCCGCCCATCCCGGCACAACCGATGAAGACATGCTCAATCTGGCGCTCTGGCTCAAGCGCAACGGGTATCGCCCCGATCAGGTGCAAACCTATCTGGCGTCGCCGATGGCGCTGTCGACCGCCATGTATCATTCGGGCTTCAACCCGCTGAAGCCGGTGCGCCACGGGGCGTCGGAAAAGGTCGATGCGGTCAAGGGCGGTCGCCAGCGCCGCCTGCACAAGGCCTTCCTGCGCTATCACGATCCGGAAAACTGGCCGATGCTTCGTGAGGCACTGAAGGCGATGGGGCGCGCCGATCTGATCGGGCCGGGCAAACACCAGCTGGTGCCCTATACACAGCCAGCGGGTGGTTCGCCGTCCGGGCCGGTGCGGGGCAAAAGCCGCAAGCCCCGGCCACGTTTGCGCTGAATTCCTGTCCTTCCGCGGTAAAGCAAACACCCGGTCGATGACCGGGTGTTGCTGCTGATTGCTCTATAAAAACACGCTTAGAATTTTTGACCAATGCGTAAGGCAATGGTGCGCGGCGTGACCGTGGTGATGTAGGGCTGATTACCGCAAACCTGTGTTGTGCAGGCGGCAAAGCGATAGATCTGGCCCAGCTTGTCGAAGGCGTTGCGCACATCAAGCTCGACCGAGATGTTATCGTACTGCACGCCATAACCAAAGTCGAAGGTGGCAAAGCCGGGCATGCGGCCAAGCAGGTCGCGGATATTGATTTCTTCGCCGGTGGCCGGGCTGGAAGCCCGGGTGCGCAGGTCGGGCCACGATCCGCTTTGATAGACCATCGAACCCTGCAGATGCGATGCCAATCCAAACAGATTAAATGTATAGCGCCCGGTCAGGTTCATCTTGAGCTTTGGCACGGTTGGCAGTGCGCTTCCCTTTGGTGCACTGGCCTCGGCGCTGGTGCAACTGGTATCGGCCGCCCCCGACGCCGTTAAGCTGCCGCAATAAACCTGCGTTAGTTTGGCATAGGTGTAAGCGCCCGATCCCGTTATGGTGAAGGAATCCGTCACCAGCCAGCTGATATCGCTTTCAACCCCTTTGACCTCGGCCTGACCGGCGTTGGTGATCTGGGTCAGCGAGTTGAGACCAAGGAAGGCAAACTGGAAGTCCTTCCAGTCTTCAATATAGGCAGCACCGTTCCAGCGGACCTGATCGTCAAGCCAACTGGTCTTCCAGCCGATTTCGTAATTGGTCAGCTTGTCCGACTTGTAGGGCGGCAGCGAGCCATAGCGGTTGACGCCGCCGGGACGGAACCCGGTGGAGTAGGTGGCATAGACCATCCTGTCTTCATCGATGTGCCAGGTGAGATTGAATTTATGGGTCTCACCATATTCCTTAACCGACTTGTCGACATCGGTGCAGGGGGCGCCTTTCATGACCGTGGCATCGCTGAAGCAGCCCGCTTCACCGGTATGGCTGCTCATGGTGGCGGCCAGTCCAAAGAAGCCCACCAGCGAGTTTTTATAATGGAATCCGCGGACCCCGGCGGTGAAGGTCAGGCTGGGCAGTATGTCGTAAGAGGCTTCAACAAAAACTGCCTGATCCCGATCAACCCGCATCTGATCGGTCAGCCACACCGTGCCGGGCCAGCCGGTGACGGAATAATCCGACCCCAGATCATCGATCTTGTAATTCTGCAAAATGCTGTGGGTCTGGCGGTCCTGAAACAGGCCAAACACCCAGCGGAAGCGGTCGTCCTTGGGCGAGGAAATCCGCAGTTCATTGTTGAACTTGGTGAAGCCGTCATTGGCGACGATATATTGCGACGGATCGACCAGATTGCCGCTGTTGTCGGTGTAGTAATAGCCCCAGCCCGCCAGAGTGTCATACCAATAGGCGTAATCGTTGTAATCGGCCTCGGTATGGACGTGGCGGGTCATGTAGCCGCCGGAATAGACCACATCATAATCGGCAATCTTACCCTCGATGGTCAGGGCTGCCTGATACCAGTTATCGCGCATGACTTCGGGGTGATAATGCGACACCTCCAATGTGCCGACCGAAGGATCATAACCGAAGAAGCCGTGGCTGGTTTCACGCTGGCCCATGATGCTGGGCGTAATCGTCCAGTTGTCATCAAGATCGATCTTCAGTGCTGCGCGCCCGCCCAGTTTATCAACGGTGTTATAGTCTTTCTTGGCATATTCGGCATTGTTGACGGTGATGCCCGAGGACGGATAGGTGCGTTCACTATAGACGTTATCGATATAGCCGGCATCGTGCTCTTCCCACGCCACCAGACGAATGGCCGCCTTCTCGGAGATGGGCAGATTGACAAAGCCGTTGACCGATTGGCCCAGCCCGCCATGGGCGACACTGTTGCCTTCGACTTCATAGCCCGCCGAAAAGTCCGTGGTGTCGGGCTTGTTGGTGATGATGCGTAAGGTGCCCGCTTCCGAGCTGGCGCCATACAGTGTGCCTTGCGGCCCGGC
Organism: Rhizomicrobium sp.; assembly: GCA_049693315.1. Lineage (GTDB taxonomy): Bacteria > Pseudomonadota > Alphaproteobacteria > Micropepsales > Micropepsaceae > Rhizomicrobium. The sequence goes on from JBAVPS010000358.1 coordinate 3,887, forward strand.
CAGTGCCTCGATGCGCTGAATGTCATAGGCCGGAATATCAACCGCGCCACCGATGGTGGTCATCGGCTGTTCGTCGAGATAGATGCCGACGGTCGGCTGCGGGCCGGAATGGTTGCCATCATTACCATTGGTGACACCACGCATCGATACGGTGGCAAAGCCCGGCGCGCCACTCGATCCCTGACCGCCTGCGGAATAGGATACGCTCGGCAGATAGCGGGCCAGATCGCGGAAGTTGGAAATATGCATATCTTCGAGCTTTTGCTCGCCGAAGACTTCGACGCTGATCGGTACCTTCTGCAAATTTTCCTGACGCTTTTCCGCCGTCACCACCACGGTTTCCAGCCCCTTGGACCCCACCGCATCGCTCACGGTGTTAGAATTCGCCATGGCGACGTTCTGCGCCTGGGCAGGCAGGCCCGATAACATCGTACTGGCCAGCAGTATGGTCCCCAGCAGTGTTTTGCGGTTCCGCGGTATTGAATATATGCGAGCCATCAATCCCCCCTATGGCGCTTGGCGTATCGGCCATGCCGGTACATTCATCTTCCCAACAGGATGATTGAGGGCGCTGCAGCCAGAGGGGTCAACGATGCGGGGGCGCGCATGTCTGCTTCAAAACGGGGCGTATTGAGACATTAGGCGCATGTGTTGCAGAATAAGCATATACATTTGTACGGTTGCATAATCCGTACGCTACCACTTGCTCAATTCTTGTTCAGATTGAACGTTAATCCTCAGCCAAAATAGGGCCAAGCGCGTCTTTAAGCGGGTTCAGCCAGTGGGAAAACGCCCGCCAGTGGTCGATTCCATCGCGGTAGATCGGCTGGCGCACCTGTTCGGCGCTGGCGGTGCGTACTGGGCGCGGATTGTTGTAGAAGTGCAGGCTGCCATCCTCGAAGTCCAGACCACAGG
>JBAVPS010000359.1:0-2975 GCA_049693315.1 Rhizomicrobium sp.
GCGTTAAAGGGCATGGGGCGGTAAACTATGGCCAGGAAAACCAATTTCCCCCCCAAATCTGCGGCGATGGAACCTCCGGTGGCGCAGGGTGACCGTCTGGTCTCCGGCGCGCGGGCCGAAGAAGACAGTGTCGAGGGCAAGCTGCGGCCGCAATCGCTGTCCGATTTTACGGGCCAGCCTCAGGTTTGTGCCAATCTGAAAGTGTTTATCGAGGCGGCCAAAGCCCGTGGTGAAGCGCTCGACCATGTGCTGCTGGCTGGCCCGCCGGGCCTTGGCAAAACCACGCTGGCCCAGATTGTCGCCCATGAGCTGGGGGTGAATTTCCGCTCGACCTCGGGCCCGGTGCTGGCCAAGGCGGGGGATTTGGCCGCCATTCTGACCAATCTGGAACCGCGCGATGTGCTGTTCATCGACGAAATTCACCGTCTCAATCCGGCGGTGGAGGAAATTCTCTATCCGGCGATGGAAGATTGCGAGCTCGACCTCATCATCGGCGAGGGGCCCTCGGCCCGCACGGTCAAGATTGCGCTCAATCCCTTCACACTGGTGGGGGCGACGACGCGCTCCGGGCTGATTACCACCCCCTTACGTGACCGGTTTGGCATTCCGCTGCGGCTCGATTTCTACAGTGTCCCGGAACTGGTCAAAATTGTCGCCCGTGGCGCGCGGGTCATCGGGCTGGAGCTGACCGAGGATGGTGCCGAGGAAATCGCCGCGCGGGCCCGTGGTACGCCGCGTATCGCCGGCAGACTACTTAAGCGCGTGCGCGATTTTGCCGCCGTGGCGGGGCGCACCATGGTCGATGCCGATATTGCCGATGCGGCGCTGAACCGGCTCGAGGTCGATAAGCGCGGCTTCGATGCTTTCGATGCGCGCTATTTGCGGCTGATTGCCGAGAATTTTGCCGGTGGCCCGGTCGGTATTGAAACCATTGCCGCCGCACTGGGCGAGGCCCGTGATGCGATCGAGGAAATTATCGAGCCCTATCTGTTGCAGCAGGGCTTTGTCATGCGCACGCCGCGCGGGCGGGTGCTGACCGATCGTGCCTATGGCCATCTGGGGCTGGCCCGGCCACGGGTGGCGGGCGGGGCAGACCTGTTTTCCACCGCTTCACCCGATAGTGAGCAGGATTAAGCTTTCCCTGATCCGGGCACCGCGTTAGGTATGGCCGCGTCGAAAGGGTAACGATACATGTTGGACGGGTATTTCCAGGACAAGGTATTCATCCTGCCGATCCGGATCTATTACGCCGATACCGATCTGTCCGGTGTGGTCTATCACGCCAATTACCTGAACTATATGGAACGGGCTCGGTCGGATTTTTTTCGGGCGGTCGGCATTACCAAGCTGGCCGATCTGGATGGCGGCGAGCCGACGGCCTGGACTTTGCGCAAGGCTGAACTGGAATATGTCCGTCCGGCGCGTTTCGACGATGTGATTGAGGTGCACACCACCATCGGTGCGATGACGGGGGTACGTGTGGATGTAATCCAGACCACCTATTGTAAGGATCAGCTTCTGGTCCGTGGTCGGGTGCAGGCCTGCCTGATCACGCTGACTGGCAAACCGCGCCGGATTCCCCAGGATGTCCGCGATAAATTGCTGCCTTATTTATGTGCCGAGACGGCAGTATGAACGGCGTGTAGGAATCTTCAGGGATTTTTTACATGCTTTCTGCAGTCTCGCCCGGCATAATTCCAAGGACAGGTTGCGGGTTATAACCAAGGGTTGTGTGGCGCCCGGCGCCGACAGATGTGAAGACGGATTGCAGGTGGTGCGCTTTTCAAAGGTGCCTGCCGATGACCGTAAAAGGGTTACGAGGAATGCATAAGATTAAATGGTTCGCCGCCGTCTTACCGGCGCTCGTGCTGATTGTGGCGCTGGCCCTGGCGGCCGGTGTACCGGCGCTGGCGCAGAGCACACCCGATGCGGCCCCCACCAGTGACGCCGGGCAAAGCGCGCCGCTTGCTGCGCCGACCGGGGCGGTGGATGCCACGGCGGTTGCGCCGTCTTCCTCGGCGGGTGTCGGGAATGTTTCGGTCTCTGGCCTGTTCCTGCGCGCCGATCCTCTGGTCAAGGTCGTGATGGGCGTACTGTTCATCGCCTCGCTGTGCTCGTGGATGATTATCTTCAGCAAGTGGCTGCTGATGAACCGTCTGCGTAAGAAAGCCGCCAGCTTTGAAAAAGTGTTCTGGTCGGGCCAGTCGTTCGATGACCTCTATGTCAAATTCAACGCCCAGAATAACCACCCCTTCACCGCGGTTTACGTGGCGGGCTTGCGCGAATGGCGCCGCGCCTTTGAACATGGCAGCCCGAAGGAAAGTCAGATTCCCGGCATCAATGACCGCGTGCTCAAGGCGATGAGCGTGACCATCGCGCGCGAAGTCGATGTCATTGAAAGCCAGCTCGGCTTCCTCGCCTCGGTGGCCTCGACCGGCCCGTTCGTCGGTTTGTTCGGCACAGTGTGGGGCATCATGAACGCCTTTACCAACATCGCTGCGCGCCACGACACCACGCTGGCGGTGGTGGCCCCCGGTATTGCCGAGGCGCTGTTCGCCACGGCGATGGGCCTGGTGGCCGCCATTCCGGCGGCGTTCTTCTATAACTATTTTGTTGGTGAGATCGGTCGTTACAGCAGCCGTCTCGACACCTACGCCGATGAAATGAGCAACATCCTCTCGCGGCAGCTCGACGAAAAGGTCCTCTGATGGTTGGGGTCGTCAAGCGCGGACACAGTGGCCGGCGTGTACGCCATGGTGCTATGGCCGAGATCAACGTCACACCCTTTGTCGACGTGATGCTGGTGCTGCTGATTGTGTTCATGGTCACGGCGCCAATGCTTACCGTTGGGGTGCCGGTTGATCTGCCCAAGACGCGGGCGATGGCGCTGGGCAAGGATCGTGAGCCGCTTTCGGTTTCGGTCAAGCGCGACGGGCATATCTATCTGCAGAATATTCCGGTGACGGAAGATGAGC
>JBAVPS010000360.1:0-2793 GCA_049693315.1 Rhizomicrobium sp.
CGTTTGAGAGGATAACGTCCATATAATCGTACAGAGACGACAATCGCATCATAGTCTCAACGGACTGTCGTACTGCATTTGAGCAAACGGCAATTTTATAGCCTTCCCTGCTCAACGCCCCTAATGCAAAGCGGTGGATAAATTGTGGTTTGCAGGAGGTATAGACCTTCTCCAGCGTATAAACCTGTTTCAGGCGATTAATGAAGGGGATCAGATTTTTCGGCAAACTATGGGCCTGCGTCAGAATTTCTAATTTGGTTTTGGTTGGCAGCCCGTCGTAAGTTGTCAGATGGGCCTCACGCTCGATAGTGAAGCCAAACAATTCGAGTGCACGATTGAGCGCCTGATAGTGCCACTCTTTGGCATCAATCAGAACACCGTCCATATCAAATAATATCGCCTTGATCATCGCCATCACCCACCAGGAAAAATTGCTTTGCGTCTTCAGGGTAATCCGTACAGATCATTACAGCCGAACATTCAAACTTGCGCTTCCCGCCGCAGCACAAAGCGTTACGCCAAACAGACCAGGCCTCACGATGGGGCTTGCCATGCAGCTCTGGTGAAACCAGGGCAACCGTTTTATTCTCATTTAAAAACGATATTATCTTATCTTCATCCGCCCACGGATGTTCAAAAGCATCAATCCACACGCCATGGCACACATCCAGCCGGCTTGGAATGTTTTCATACTCGCTATGGCGGGTGAAGGTCACAATATCGAGCCGGTTATAGGAGAGCATGTCTGGCACCGACATATCGAAAACAAAACACTTGGCATGCATTTCACGCTCTGTAAGCAGATGCGCGATTTCCGGTGCCAGACCATCCGCCTTGATATTGATCGCCATGCGCCCCGGCGTGCCGTATTTCTGATACAGGCCGAGTACCGTGGAAAACAGCAGGCATCCGGCACGCGGCGGATCATGCGAAATAACCAGCGCCCCATCCAGATCACGCACATCAAGCTCAACACCAAAACCGCCTGCGAAAGCCCGCTCAAAGGCAGTAAGTGTGTTTTTTTCCTCAGCCATACGCCAAAGACCGCGATGTGCAAGAATGATCATGGATGCCCCATATATCCTGATCTGTGAAATCGCGGCCCCCAAGACAGCACCGCACCCGACAAAAATCCCGGTCTCAGCTACCACCACCGAAACACAAAGCGCAGGCAGATCAATCTTAAGGGTTTTAAAATATTAATCAACCACAGCGTGCTTGTGTTGGGTGTTTAAAATGACTTGGGCCGGGATGATCCCGCAGATCATACCCGGCCCTGTTCATTTCAACGCTACGGCAACGCGCAGCCTTAGCCGCTATTGCGTAAGCCCGCGGATACGCCATTGATTGACATATGAATGGCATGGCGGGTCTCTTCGCTTTCGTCACCCGCCCGGCGGCGGCGCAGAAGGTCAACCTGCAAATAGTTCATAGCGTCGATATAGGGCCAGCGCAGACGCAGCGTGGCCAACAGATCAGGGTCATGCTCAAGCAAAAAACTCTGCCCGGTAATGGCCAACAGCACCTTGATCGTCAGCTGCCATTCGCTTTCGATCCGGCCGAAGACGGTCTTTGCCAACGCCGCATCCTGAACCAGACCACTGTAAAGCCGTGCAATCGGCAAGCTGGTCTTGGCCAGCGCCTGTTCCATATTCGACAAGGTGGCACGGAAGAAGCGCGAGCCTTGATACAACGCCTTCAGCCCGTCCACACCGACATCCTGCGCTGCGGTACCAAAACCGTACCAACCGGGCAGCATCACCCGGGACTGCGACCAGGAAAAGACCCACGGGATAGCCCGTAAATCCCGGATCCCGGCGGCGGCAGATCGTGCCGCCGGCCGGCTACCGATATTCAGCTCGGCAATTTCGTGAAGCGGTGTGGCTTCCCGGAAATAGCGGTCAAACCCTTCCACCCCATAAACCAGCGACGTATAGGTTTCGAACGCCTTCTGGCTGAGGCGCGAAAAGACCTCGCGCCCGGCATCCTCGGCAGGATCCTGCGTATCCTTCAGTTCCGAAAGGATGGCGGCGGCGACAATCGTCTCCAAACTCTTGCGACCAATCTTGGGGTCACCATATTTGGCGGCAACAACCTCGCCCTGCTCCGTAATACGGATACCGGCCCTGTTGGCACCGCGGGGCAGCGCCCGGATGGCTTCTTTATTTGGCCCGCCGCCACGACCAACCGCACCACCGCGCCCATGGAAAAAGCGCATGGTGACACCCTTGACCTTGCCCAGGGCGACCAGAGACTCGATACCGGACTGTATCTCCCAGCTGGAGGTGAAATAGCCACCATCCTTATTGCTGTCGGAATAGCCGATCATCACTTCCTGTACATTGTCCTGAACGGCCAGCATCTGGCGCGCCAGCGGCAGATCGAAATAGGCCGACATGGTCGCGGCACAGTCCCGCAAATCCTTAATCGTTTCGAACAGCGGGACAATGCGCAGACTGGCGCGGCACGGGGCCCCAACGCGCAGCAACCCGGCTTCGCGCATCAGCACCGCAACTTCGAGCAAATCCGAAACATTTTCCGCGTTGGAAATCTCGTAGCGGCCGACAGCCCGTTCACCGAAGCGTTTTTTAAGCATCGCCGCACGATCGGCAATATCCAGTTCGCGCTGCGTTTCCGCACTATAGGGCCATTCAGGCAGGCGCAGCAGACGCGGCGAATCCAGCTCCTTTAACAGCAGTGCAACGCGATCCTGCTCCGAAAGTGCTGCGTAATTTGCCTCCACACCCGCCGATGCCAGAAGCTCGCCAACGGCGCGGGCATGCACAGCCGAAT
>JBAVPS010000361.1:0-2086 GCA_049693315.1 Rhizomicrobium sp.
CCATGACGCTGCTGGACGAATTAAAATGGGTGCGGGTGATCGGCACGGCACCGGGTAAAGGTGCGCTGATTGCCTTTGAGGCCGATGGTATTCACGCTCATGACATGGCTACCATTCTCGACCGCGAAGGGGTGGCGGTGCGCGCCGGGCATCATTGCGCCCAGCCTTTGATGGCACGCTTTGGTGTGTCCTCAACGACGCGGGCTTCCTTTGCCCTTTACAATACACGGCAGGATGTCGAGCGTTTCGTTGCGTCCTTGCACAAAGCCAAGGAGTTGTTCGGATAATGGATGAAGGTTTGCGGGAGCTGTATCAGGAAACCATTCTCGACCATTCGCGCCACCCTCGGCATTTTGGCGCGCTGGGCGATGCCACCCATTCCTGTGAAGGCTTCAACCCCCTGTGCGGTGATAAGGTCAAAATCTATCTCAAGGTCGATGAAGCCGGGAAAATCTCAGGCATTTCATTCGAGGGTAAGGGCTGTGCGATTTCCCAGGCCTCAGCCTCGCTGATGACCGATATGGTGATGGGCCGCACGGTTGCCGATGCCGAAGCCCTGATGGAAAGCTTTGTCCACATGGTCAAAGGCGAAGGCGTTGCGGGGCTGTCCGAAGATGATGAAGAAACCCTGGCGGTAATGGCGGGCGTGTCGGCTTTTCCCATGCGGGTCAAATGCGCCACGCTGGCCTGGCACACCATGAAATCAGCCCTGGACGGAAAGGGTGGCTAAATGAGCGAACAAACTTCCAGTATTTTGGCGTCCACCCAGTCGGATTCCACGTCGTCAGATGCCGTGGCCAATGCGCCAGACGGTTTCGTGACGCGTGCACCGGCCGATCTGCCGACCACGGATGTGGTCAGCCAGCCGGTGCCACCTGTCGGTGAAGGCGAGGATGAGCCGGTTCAGGTTCAGGCCGCCGTCAGCTCAGCCGTGGACGAGGCTTTTACCAACGCCGTCATTGCATCGCTGAAAACCGTCTATGATCCCGAAATTCCGGTCGATATCTACGAGCTGGGTCTGATCTATCTCATCGATATTTCGGAAGCCAAAGACATCATCGTCGATATGACGCTGACCGCGCCGGGCTGCCCGGTGGCCGGTGAAATGCCGATCATGGTCGAAAATGCGGTAAAAATGGTCGATGGTGTTGGCGAGGTGACGGTTAATATGACCTTCGATCCGCCCTGGACGCCGGAACGGATGAGCGATGAGGCCCGCGTCGCCCTCAATATGTTTTGACGGCTGCGGTCCCGCTGGCTGATAGTGCCCCGGCTTAAACATCTGGGCCAGACCATGGACCGCGATTGCCACAGCCTGTCGATACGGGGCGAGATGCGCTTCGGCGCCGTCGGCTCGCTGGTGCTGCACGGTTTGCTGCTGGTTTTGATGCTGGTGGTGATGGTGCGGCACCCTGTCAGGCTTTGGCCGTCATCGCCCTATGTGCCGGTTGATCTGGTGTTACTGGGGCAGAATCCCAGCGCCCCCGCTGGCCCTGTTGGTCCGGCCCGGCTGGCCGCCCCCCACACGCCCAAGGCGGAAGCCGCCAGTCCGACCAACCATGCCGTCTCGCCACAAGGCACCCGCACACCGGAAGATGCACTGGATGCCAGGCTCAAGGCGCTGGCGCGGCTGAAACAGCCCAATCAGAATGTACCGCTCGATAACGGCACCGGCACGGCGGAAGAAAATCAGGGCGCAGGAAGCGGCGGGCTGTCTTACAGCATTCGCGATTATGTCCGCTCTCAGATCCTGAGGCGTTGGAGCCTCAATCTGGCCAAGCTCGGTGGGCACACCCTGATCGTGCACCTAAAACTGACGATGAAACGCAGCGGCGCGATTACCCAGGCCGAGGTGATTGGTGGGCCTGCCGATGCCTCCTCGGATGCCGGGCTGCTTTATCGCGATATTGCGATTTCTGCGCGCAACGCGGCGGTGCTGGCCTCGCCCATGCTGCTGCCATCGGGCGAGTATCCCGCGGAAATGCACTTCAACATCGACCTTAACCCGCACGACGCCCAGCATTAGAGCAACGAGCGCAAAAGTGGGAACCGGTTTTGCGCGTAAAGTTGCGACAAAAATTAAATC
>JBAVPS010000362.1:0-2449 GCA_049693315.1 Rhizomicrobium sp.
GCGGTGTGATGCGCCCGGGCAGTACGCGATGGTAATGCGCCATCAGTCCGACATAAGCAGCGTAATAACGCCCGATATCATCAAGGCTGTAGGTGAAGCCCTGACCGCGGGCGAAATGCTGTTTGAAACAGGAAAAACAGCAGCCCATAGCCCCACGGCGCACATCGATGATTTTGGCCCGCGGCAGGATCAGATGGATCAGCCCGCTATGCAGGAAATTGTTCGGCATCTTGTCGATGAACATGGGGCGGGCGGTTTTGCGCTGAATCCGGGTGCGGCTCAGATACTCCTCCCCCAAAGCGGTACAGTCCGCCGCGGTCAGCGCGTTCAGGCAGTTGGGATAGTCGGATAGTTCGATGCGTTTGTCTTTCCCGCCCAGACGGCGGGCAATCGCCATGATGTCGGGCAGTTCGGATGTGCCTTCCACCGCCGAATGGCTGGCCAGAATCTGCTCGACCAGTGTCGAGCCGGAGCGGGGCAGGCCGACGATGAAGATCGGATCGGCGGCCTGACAGCCCCAGCCCGCGCGCGCCGCAAAGAATTCCGGTGTGAAGACCGTTTTAAGGCGATCACAGAAGGCTTCGGTATCTTCGGCGCGGTATTCAAGATCCTTGCGGCGCAAGTCGTTGCCGGACTGATAGTGCCGGAACGATGCTTCAAAGTGTTGTTCGTCTTCCAGCGCTTTGCCCAGAGCGAAATGCAGATGCAGGCGATCTTCCGCAGAGATATCGTGGCGCTGCAATTGCGTTTGCATGGCGCTGATTTCCGCCGCATCAAAACGAAAGGTTTTGAGGTTGGCGAGGCTCCAATAGGCTTCCCCGAGCGATGGCTGTTCGGCAATGCTGCGCCGGTAGGCGGCAATGCTGTCTTCGCTGTGGCCCGCCGCCTTCAGGGTGTGGCCCAGACTCATCCACGCCTTGGGCTGCCTGGGGTGATCGGCCAGCACGGCGCGATAGGCGGCAATCGCCTGTTCATGCTCACCCAGACGGGCCAGGATCGAGGCTTGCAGAATGCGATAGGCCGCGTTGCGTGGATCGTGCCGCAACAGGGTATCGATCTGCACGCGTGCCAGATCCGGCTTGTTATGACGGTGCAGGATGATGGCATAGTGGTGGCGGGCGGCATCAAAGCTGGGGGCCAGCTCCAGCGCGCGTTGCAGCAAGGCTTCGGCTTCATCGAGGCGGCCAAGCCGCCCCCCGATTTCCGCCAGCATACGGATCGCCGCCACGTCGGTCGGATGTTCCTTGAGAAAGGGGCGCAACAGACGTTCTGCGACATCAAGCTGACCTTCGCACAGTGCACCGGCGGCCTGCATAAGATCCGGGTCGCGGATCGCTGCGCGGACATTCTGGGCGTATGCGGCATCGGCGGCAGTCGGGTTCCCGGCCAGAGTGTACAGGTCGCCCAGCGCGCGCCATGCTGCGCTGTGGCCGGGATCAAGCCGGGTGGCTTCGCGCAGCGCCATCTGCGCGGCCCCCTGTTCGCCAAGGTCGATCTTGATCAGGCCCAGTGCGTACTGCACCGCGGCGGCAAAGGGGTGCTTGGCGGCCAGCGCCTCAACAATGGCGAGGGCCTGCTGTGGCTTGTGCTGTTCTTTAAGCGCCATGGCCAGCAGCAATTCTGCATCTGGATTGCCGGGCAGGCTTTTGAGGATTTCTCGGGCCTGTTCTTCCGCCAGAGCGGGCTTATGCGCCAGCAGGCGGTGGGTGTGCTCCAACGCTGTTTGCAGTGTGCCCTGCGGCGCCGAATCAAGGCTCATTTCCCACCCCCATTTAGACCCTGTACAACAGTAGGGGGTGTGCAGGTGCTGCGCAAGCCGAAGTGTGTCAGTGATGGCGCAGCTTTGAGCAGCCCTGCGGAATGCTTAAAAACACATCGCCGGATGTTGGTGGGCGTGGCGCGGGGGCATTCTGTGGTGCTCCTCCCTACAAGGAGGAATTGGCCAGCCTATTGGCTGCGATCCGGGATGCTGTCGGTGCTGGTCTTCAAATTAGCCAGGGTAATGGCGGCTTCTGCTTCGAGTGCCTGGCGCTGCGGGGCGTCAAGCGCCGCATAACATGCCGCAATATGGGCCGCGATTTTGGACCAGTCGCCACCCCACCGGCTGGTGGCTTCGCTACACCATTGCTCGACCAAATTCGCAAGTGACGCGTGGGTGCCCATCGATTGCTCAACATTTATGAAGAGTGGCTCAAATTTTCAGCATCTGCGCAAGCCGCATCAAATAGCCGAAACTCATTACAGAGTGGGATGGGGCTAAATCTAAACGATGTCAATAAACGGATGCGACGTGCGTGAGCATAATGCGGTCAGGATTGAAATCGTCACGACCCTGGAACAGTTGCAGCATGCTTATGCCATACGGGCTTTAAGTTTCATGGAAGATACCGGCCTGCCGATCGATCACGCGTTCGATGGTAACGACCTGCAGGCGACCCATGTTATTGTT
>JBAVPS010000363.1:0-2439 GCA_049693315.1 Rhizomicrobium sp.
GTATTGCCGGTGTTGTGTGGGACCAATAATTGATCTTGCCGGGGCAATGCTCCTGGGAATAGAGATTTAGCTTTCCGCCAGCAAAGTCAAAATCGACATCGAAAATCCGTAAGATTTCCGCGCCCAGAATGCCGTCATACCAATCGGTGTTGCGGCTTAATATGAAAAAGGGTCTGTCATGTAATGCCACCGGCCCGATCATAACCTCTTTTGCTGTGGCCATTAAGTTCGACTTTTCACCACCGAACATTTCAATGGCCGCGCGTGGATTGGCCTGAACCGGCAGGTGCAGCTGGTCCGCTGTTGTGCGGGTAAGGATGGAATAAAAGGAACCGGTATCGACCAGCATATTGACCGGCTGGCCATTGATGGGAACCGGTATGGTCAGATGCCCGACGGCGTTGAGGGTCATTGGCCAGGAATAAAACCGCACCAGCTGGCATTTGGCTTCCTCGGCGGCGGCGCAGGATATTGCAATACTGTATAAAAGCCCCGCGATTGCGGCGCAGATACCCCATTTTCGCATTGTTTTTGCCTCCCCCCAAAAATGCGTTATTTTTTCAGCCGATGTTCTTCAGTCTGCGCCATGTCGTATTCGGCAAAGCGGTGTGGGCAGCTCTCTGCCGCCTGATGGATCAGCGGTGCGGCCACGGCCTGATCGCCATGGGACAAATGCCATTCTCCAAGATAAAAATCGGCTTCGCATTTCTGCCCGGTGGCCAGTACTGCGTCACTGTCCTGTGCTGCGTGATAGAGCTGTTCCACTGTCGTTTGGCCACGATAGAATGCAACAACGGGGGCCGGCCAAGCGGATGGTATGTTCGCGGTGCGTTTATCAAAGTCGGCAGCATCAAACCGCCCGGCCCGCAGTGTGCTTATGGCGTACCACAGGTCCAGATAAAGGCTGTGCGGGCTCTTTTTATCGCTGTACTGCAGCGCAAGGGCGAATTTTTCACCCGCGGCAGCAAAATCGCCATAGTCCCATAAGGCACGGCCATAGGAGGTGAAAAGCCCACCCTGTAGTTTTTCCGGCCTTGTGCTGAGCAGGGCGGTAAAATCACGGTCGGCGGCGACCTTGTCGCCAGCGCACAGATTGCCCCACAGCCGCATGGTGAGGAGTTCGCTGTCCGGGGTTCTGCCCGTCGCGGCCGTGTTAAGATCGCCGATGGCATTTTTGCAGTCGCCTGTCGCCATATAGGCGGCAGCCCGGCGCATGTGGGCGACGGGGATATAGGGGGTGGCCAGATCCCCTGCCGCCAAGGCTGCGCTGAAAGACTGGATCGCCAGATCATAGCGTTGGGCGGCCAGCGCGCTTAAACCCCGCGTATAGTCGTCATAGCTCGCTGCACAGGCACAGCCCAGCATCGCTGCCAATGGCAGGGCCCAGAACGCCTTCCACGCCATGATTTTCCCCCGGTCTTTTAGGGGAAATCATAGCGCGGTTTTTATTTTCTGCAATGTAGAGTTTAGTGTCCTTAAGGCTCGTAAGACAGGTTGGGTTTGAGCCATTTTTCCGCTTCGGCCAGTGTCCAGCCTTTACGTTTAGCGTAATCAGCAACCTGATCGGCCTCGATCTTGCCGACGCCGAAATAACGTGCTTCGGGATGCGAGAAATACAATCCGCATACCGACGGCCCCGGCCACATGGCAAAGCTTTCGGTCAGCGTGATCCCGGCGCGCGTTGTGGCTTCGAGCAGCGTGAACAGCTGATCTTTTTCGGTGTGGTCGGGCTGGCACGGATAGCCCGGTGCCGGGCGGATGCCGCGATAGCTTTCGGCAATCATCTCGTCACTGGTCAGGGTCTCGTCCGGTGCATAGCCCCAATATTCCTTGCGCACCTTGGCATGCAGGGTTTCGGCAAAGCTTTCGGCCAGCCGGTCGGCCAGCGCGTTTAACAAGATCGCCGAATAATCGTCCTTGGCCTCTTTGAAGATTTTGGCGCGGGTCTCTTCACCGATCTCTGCCGTCACCGCGAACAGGCCGATATAATCCTCGATGCCCTTGGGGGCGACGAAATCGGACAGGGCAATATTGGGCCGGGTGGCATCGCGTGACATTTGCTGGCGCAGGGTGTGGAAGGTGGCGATGGGGAATTTGCGCGCCTTGTCGCCATAGACCTCGATATCGTCACCCACCGCATTAGCCGGATAGAAACCAACCGCCGCGCGGGCTTCAAGCCAGTTTTCGCTGATAATGCTTTCAAGCATTTTTTGTGCATCGGCAAACAACGCGCGCGCCGTGGGGCCGGTTTTGTCATTGTGCAGAATTTCGGGATAGCGTCCCTTCATCTCCCACGCCGAGAAGAATGGCGTCCAGTCGATGTTCCTGGCCAGTTCCTTGATGTCGAATTTGGCAAGCGTCCTCGGCCCGAAGAAACTCGGCACCGGGGGGGCATAGCCGTTCCAGTCGATCTTGGTGGCATTGGCGCGCACCTCGGCC
>JBAVPS010000364.1:0-5517 GCA_049693315.1 Rhizomicrobium sp.
GTCTCAAGCCATTCATGAATAATAGCTACCCGCATAGAGTGGGAATACCCTTCTTATTATTAACGCTGAGAAGCTCTGTCTCATAACCGCCATAATTGCGTTATCCTATGCTACCGCCGTTTGGGTGAAAGCGGCAGCTCTCATCCATTACGCAATAACGTTAATAACGCAAAGGGTTAACCCACTGCGGAAAGTAATTCAACCCTTGCGGACACGGCAACGCCGCGTCCCATCAGATCCAACAACACACGCACACGCCCCTGCTCATCAAGGGCTTCGAGTCGACCGACGAAATCCGTAAACGGACCTTCCTTTAACTTTACAATCTGCCCAACCCGAAACTGCGGCGAGAAATCAATCGCCCCCTCACCGTCTGCACGTGACAGCAAAGCCTCGATAACACCAACGGGCACCGGCTGAGGATGTTCATCCTGCATAATGATGCGCGCCACGCCAAAGGTGCCGTTCACACTGCGCCAGCGCTCCTGCTCGATAGCAAGATTTAAAAAAAGGTAATTAGGAAACAGTGGCGCCAAGCGGCTTTCGACCTTGCGGGCGTGCCTGATCGTTTTACGCGTGAAGGGACAGAATGTGCGAAATCCCTGCTGGCGCAGATGGAACAGCGCCCGGCTTTCATTGTGTGAACGCGTATGCACCACATACCAGCGTGCATCGTTCCACTCAGCTTCCGCATCTACCATCTTCACAGACAGCTCTTCCGGATTAGCACTTGGGCAGTTCAACGGATCCGTCAAAACCGCCCCCAAATCGGTTTACACATTTCCGTGCCCCAAACAGCATGGTGACAAGGAAATTGCAACCCTAAATCAGAGAGAAAAACACGTGAAAAGAACCACATAGGGTATACGATCGTACCGCCACTGACAGTGTCGTCAACCGTTTTACGTCTTAAGAAATGTGGCTCCGCGCAGCAGCATGACGGTTTCCGTCAGCGGCAGGCCGACGATGGCACTATAGGATCCGCTGATGGCTGCGACAAAGGGCGCAGCACGCCCCTGAATGGCATAGCCCCCCGCTTTACCAACCCCCTCGCCACAGGCAAGGTAGGCATCGATTTCCGTCTCGGACAAGCGGCGGAACCGGACGGCGCTGGTCACCACACGGTGACGCACCTTCCCGTCCGGGGAAATCAGACAGATTGCGGTGATGACCCGATGGCGGCGGCCCGATAACAGGGCAAGGCACGCCTTAACCTCGGCCGCATCCGCCGCTTTGGGCAGGATGCGCCGACCACAGGCAACCACGGTATCGGCAGCCAGCACAAAGCCACCACCGTCCGGGCGCGCAGCCACCGCCTGTGCCTTGGACACAGCCAGCCTGAGCGCCAGGTCTGCCGGTTTTTCCAGCGGCAGCGGTGTTTCGTCGAGATCCGCCGCGATGACAGCATCCGGCACAAGACCAACCTGGCCCAACAACGCCACACGGCGCGGGCTGGCACTGGCCAGTATCAGTTTTGACATCGCTTCGTTCTCGACAGCCTGTGCAATGACGAGGGGTTACTTAAATCGATAAGTAATCCGACCTTTGGTGAGGTCATAAGGCGTCATCTCGACCATCACCTTATCACCGGTTAGCACGCGGATGCGGTTCTTTCGCATCTTGCCAGCGGTGTGGGCAATGATCTCGTGGCCATTTTGCAGGGTGACGCGAAAATTCGCATTCGGCAGCAATTCGCTGACGACACCTTCGAATTCGATTAGGGCTTCTTTAGGCATTCGTTCCCTTGTAGGAGACTGTATAACCGGGCGGGAGAATGCACCTAACCGCGTCAAAAGCAAGGCTTTTAGACCGCGGCAGACGAATTATCCCTTTAAATGCAACATACAGATCAGCGTAAACAGCCTTCTTGCGGTTTCCAGGTCCATTTCGACCTTGCCTGCCAGCCGTTCCATCAAAAGTTTCGAGCCATCATCATGCAAAGCGCGTCGCGCCATATCGATGGCTTCGGTCTGCTCCGGCGTACGTCCGCCGCCATCAGCAAAGGCAAAACTTTCACACATCCGGAAATATTGCGCGATGATTCGCCGATAGGGCGAAATCGACAGCAAAGCTGTACCATGCGGTGTACCGTCCTGCAGGAACAGGTTAAGGGCCAGCCGGTTATCTTCGATGCCGATGGTCAGTTCATAGGGGCCGCCGGGGGACCCCACCGGGCGAAAATGATTATCCGCCAGCAAGTCACGGATCGCGACTTCCCGCTCGGCCTCGATTTCGGGCGTCAGGCGGCCCTTCACCCGTTCGTCGAGTGCGACCGCTGCAATGCGAAAATCCCCGCTCATGACCGCCCCCTAACCTTCTATCCGCGCGCCGCAGGCATCCGGATGCCAATCGAGCGGGCATGGGCATCAAGCCCCTCGCCTTCGGCCAGCGTCATGGCTGACCGGCCCAGCACCGACAATGCTTCGGGCGACACCGCCAGCAAGGTAGACCGCTTGAGGAAGTCGAGCACCGACAGCCCCGAGGTAAAGCGCGCCGTGCGCGCCGTGGGCAGCACATGGTTGGGCCCGGCCATATAATCGCCCATGGCTTCGGGCGTGTAACGGCCCAGGAAAATCGCCCCGGCATGGCGGACCTGGGTCAGCAACGCTTCGGGGTCTTTGGTGGCAATTTCCAGATGCTCGGGCGCAACGCGGTTGGCGATCGCCGCGCCGGCTTCCAGATCCGGCACCACGATAATGGCGCCGTTATTGGTCCAGCTCGCCTCGGCAATGGCACGGCGCGGCAGCTGGGTCAGCTGCGCCGCCACCGCGTCTTCGACCCTGTGGGCAAAGGCGGCATCATTGGTGATCAGAATGCTCTGGGCCGAGACATCATGCTCGGCCTGCGATAACAGATCGGCGGCAATCCATTGCGGATTATTCGCCCCATCGGCCAGCACCAGAATTTCTGATGGCCCGGCAATAGAATCAATGCCGACCAGCCCGAACACCTCGCGCTTGGCCGCGGCGACATAGGCATTACCCGGCCCGACGATCTTGTCGACGGATGCAATGCTGGCCGTGCCATAGGCCAGTGCCGCCACCGCCTGCGCCCCGCCGATGCGATAGATTTCCGACACCCCGGCCCGGCGTGCGGCTTCCAGCACCAACGGCTGGATTGCCCCGCCACTGGCCGGCGTGACCATGACAATGCGCTTAACCCCGGCGACCTTGGCCGGAATGGCATTCATCAGCACCGAGGAAGGATACGCCGCCGTACCGCCCGGCACATACAAACCAACACTGTCCAGCGCGGTCCAGCGCCAGCCCAGCCTGGCCCCGGTCTCATCCTGATAGAAGGCGTCCTTGGGCAGCTGACGGACATGATAATTTTCGATGCGGCGGGCCGCCAGATCCAGCGCCTCCAGCGCCTCGCGGGTGCAGGATTTCTGCGCCCCCGCCAGATCTTCACCAGAAAGACGGATCGTATCCGGGGTCAGTTCCACATGGTCGAAACGGGCGGAATAGTCGATCAGAGCGGCATCACCACGCTGGCGCACATCGGCGATGATGGCGCGCACCGTGGTGGCGACGTCCGTTCCGTTTTCGCGTTTCTCCGCCAGAAGCGCCGTCAGCGATGCTTCAAAATCCGCATGAGCGGCGTCAAGCCAGCGAGCCATGTTTCCCATTCCCTGATAAAATTACGCTGTGAACGACCGTCCTCAGGCGTCCACTTCGTGACTGGGCCGGCCACGGGCCGCCCATTCACTGCCCTCGTCCGCCAGCGCGGCTTCCAGGCATTCGACCTCAAGACGGATAGCACCGCCACCGGCAAAAACCAGCTCGACGGTCCCGGCCGGATCCTCGGCCCCCTTCGGGGTGAAGCGGATCGCCAACAGCTCGACCACCGCACCCGGCGCGCCCTGACGCAGATTGCTGCATTGGGCCGCCAGCACGCCTTCAAAATGCAGGCCGGAACGGATGCGGATATTTGTCTTTTCGCCAGCTTCCCATTTGAAGCGGCTGAACAGCCCGACAAAACGGCGCGGCTTGCTCAGATAGGCCAGTTCGCCCACCACCGCCACGGCATCCTGCAGCTTGGCCGAGATGACTTCCAAATCCTCGGCGTCGCGTGCCGCCAATACCAGTTCGCTCATTCGTGCAGCCTTTCGACAACGGCCCCGACACGGGAAAGCTTCTCTTCCATCCGCTCGAAACCGCGATCCAAATGATAAACCCGGTTCACGATTGTTTCGCCTTCAGCCGCCAGCCCCGCCAGAACCAGCGACGAAGAGGCCCGAAGATCGGTAGCCATCACCTGAGCACCTTTAAGGCGGGGCACACCACGCACCGTAGCGCTTTTGCCATCCACCTTAATATCAGCCCCCATACGGGCCAGTTCCGGCACATGCATGAAACGGTTCTCGAAGATCGTTTCCTTTATATGGGAAGTCCCATCGGCCGTTGCCATAAGCGCCATCAATTGCGCCTGTAAATCGGTCGGGAAACCCGGAAAGGGTTGGGTTTCGACCGACATGGCCCGCGGCCGCACCCCGTTACGGGCCACCTTCAGGCCGCGCTCGGTGGTGGTGAATTCCGCGCCCGAAGATTTTAGGATTTTAATCAGTGAGGCAATCAGATCTGGCTGCGTTCCGGTCAGCTCGACCTCGCCACCGGCAATCACCACCGCCAGCGCATAGGTGCCGGTCTCGATCCGGTCCGGCAATACCGAGTGCGATGCATGATGCAGCGCGGGGACGCCCTCAACCGTAATGGTCGCGCTGCCCAGCCCTTCAATTTTCGCCCCCATGGCGATCAGACAATGGCCCAGATCGACAATTTCCGGCTCACGGGCAGCGTTTTTGATCACGCTCTTGCCCTCGGCCAGACTGGCGGCCATCAGGGCGTTTTCGGTCGCGCCGACAGAAACCAGCGGGAAGGATATTTTGGCGCCCTTCAGGCCCTGTGGCGCGCTGGCGATGACATAACCCTCGGTCAGCTCGACCGTGGCCCCTAAAGCCTCCAGAGCCTTTAAGTGCAGATCGACCGGGCGGGCACCAATGGCGCAGCCACCGGGCAACGACACCTTGGCATGGCGCGCACGGGCCAGCAGCGGGCCCAGCGTAAAGAAGCTAGCCCGCATCTTGCGCACGATGTCGTAATCGGCGGTGGTCGAGGTCAGCGTGGCCGCATCCAGCTTATAGCTGCAGGCCACACTGTCCCATTCCACGGCCACGCCAAAGCCTTTGAGCAGCGCAGCCATCGACCGGATGTCGGCCAAATTTGGAACATTGGTCAGCGTCAGACCTTCTGCACTGAGAAGAGAAGCCGCCATCAGCGGCAAAGCCGCGTTCTTGGCACCGCTAATGGGAATCTCGCCGTTAAGACGGGCCCCACCCACAATCCTGATTCTATCCATAAGTCCTCTTGGCCATACGCCCACTTGGCCTTAACGCCACCAATGACTAGCCGGGGGTTACTTGCGAACCGGCGGCTTACGAAGCCGGTCCTTTTAACGCGGGCTGCGCCGCGGTCAAACCTGATTCCGGGGGGGTACCCTCTGATTCTGTTCCAGAAC
>JBAVPS010000365.1:0-1981 GCA_049693315.1 Rhizomicrobium sp.
GGGTGAAGTGGTTGACGAAGCGGGCATAGTAGATCGGGAAATGTTCGATATAGGGGTCCCGGACATCGGCATCCGATGTGTCGAAGAAAATCAGCGCCGACAGGGTTTCGTTGATGTTGATGCCGAACAGCTCGCCAAAGGTCGAGAAGCCGGCCACCGGCATTGGCCACAGATTTTTCATTTCGGCCAGTTCGTCTGCATTGTGCAGGCGGCGCAGGATGCAGTCGTTGAGCACTGCACCCAGTGGCGTTGGATTGCTGTTGAGATAGCTGGTCAGATCCTTGCTGGTCTGGGTCAGGAAATCGGTGGCCTGCAGCATGACCAGCTGGTCGCCGGGGTTGACATCACAATAGAAGGATACGCTGCCCTCGGCGATATTGACACCGGAAATCGAGCGAACATAAAGCTCGCCCTTGAGCTCAAGACCAAAGGTGTTCCTGGCAAGCTGTGCCTGCACGCCGGAGGGGTCGGTTTTTAAGGTCCGGGCCAAAACGTCTAAGAAAGGTTCGACCGATCCGGTTTGCGGATCAATCACCGATTTGACGATGCGGCGGTCGGGATCGGCTTCGATGACGACGAAGCTTTTGTCGGTCTTGGTGAAGTTCTGGCTTTTGAGCACGCCATAGCCGCGCCCGGGTGCCAGCTTCAGCAGAACGATGACGGCATGGTCTTCGACCACCTTTTGCGAGTCGAAAACATAGGTGTTCTTGAAATCAAACTTGCCACCGGCCGAACCGCCCACAAACAGACAGGGAAATCTGGCACTGCGATAGACCGCTTCCATGAAGCTGTTTTCGCTGGCTGACAGACCATCGATAAAGGTCAGTGCAATGGTATCGCGCGCATCAATGCGAAACGGCGGGGCCGCCTGATTAAGCGCTGTGACCAGGCGTTTAAGACGCTCTTCATGTTCCAGCTGCGGGTTACCGGCGCGAATATCTTCGTCTGGTAATGGAATGGTGCGGATACAGATTGCCTCGAACAAATCGGGCGGAAAAATCTGAATGACGACATTGTTCCAGCTGCCATCGGCCCGGCAATAGGGCGTGGCGTCAGGGCTGGTGGCGCACAATTCGCCAGCCGTGGATACGGCTACCAGTTTGGTGCTTTCGGCAATTTTACTGATGGTGGCGGTTACGGCGGCAAAGTCGACATGGGGCGAAATAAAGGCCAGCGCCAGCGGGGCATCCTCGCCATCAAACAGAAAATCCTCAGCCGACACATTGCGCAAACTGTCATCGGTTTGCAGCACGCGGATCATGTCAGCCGATTTTGGCGCGTGGGCGAGCCCCTGGGCACTGTTTTCCATTGGTTCCGTCCGTTTTAAAGTTACCTCGTTATACGTGCGAAGGGGTTGAGACATTGTTTACGGTTGCGGCCCGATCGGGGAATGTCTGCCTGCCCGGGTGGGCGGGATGTGCCAAAAAGAAAACGGGCGCAAGGGGATGTCCCCCCGCGCCCGCCTTTTTCAGTAATAAAGCGTTAAGCCTTATTCTTCGTCCTTGTGCGAGGCCTTACGCAGCGCCGCGCCCAGGATGTCGCCGAGCGAAGCACCCGAATCCGAGGAACCGTACTGTGCAACGGCTTCCTTCTCTTCCGAGATCTCGCGCGCCTTGATCGACAGGTTGATCTTGCGGCTGGCCTTGTCGACCGTGGTGATCATGGCATCGATCTTGTCGCCAACGCCGAAACGTTCCGGACGCTGATCGGCACGATCGCGCGCCAGATCGGCGCGGCGGATGAAGGCGCGCGCGCCCCCTTCCAGTTCGACTTCGACACCACCGTCGTTGACTTCCGTGACCGTAACGGTGACGACGCTGTTCTTCTTGAGCGGACCGGCCTTTTCGATCGGGTCGCCCGAGAGCTGCTTGATACCGAGCGAGATACGTTCTTTCTCGACATCAACGTCCAGCACCTTGGCCTGAACCTTCTGGCCCTTCTGATAGTCCTGAACGGCCTGATCGCCGGGCTTGTCCCAGGC
>JBAVPS010000366.1:0-2450 GCA_049693315.1 Rhizomicrobium sp.
CCACATTTGCCATTCTGAATGCAAAAGCGCATAATGACTGCACTGAATGCAAGTGAAGGTGATGACATATGCCCATCCTGACCGTGCGGAACCTGCCGGAAGAAGTTCACCGTGCCCTGCGCCTGCGGGCGGCGGCGCATGGGCGCAGCACCGAAGCCGAAGTGCGGGCAATTTTGTCGGGCGCGGTCAAACCCGCGGTTCGCATGGGCGACGCCCTCGCCCGCATCGGACGCGATGCAGGTCTGACGGATCAGGATCTGGAAAACCTGCCGCGCGATAAAACGCCCGCCGAACCGATGCGCTTCGAATGATCCTGCTCGATACCAATGTCGTGTCCGAGGCGATGAGACCATCAGCCAATCCGGCAGTGACGGCGTGGCTTAACAAACAGACGGCCGAAACACTGTACCTGTCCAGCGTGACACTGGCCGAGCTGTTGTTTGGCATTGGCAGCCTGTCGGACGGGCGGCGCAAGGACGCCCTCGCCACCGCACTGGACGGGGTACTGGCGCTGTTCGGGGATCGGGTCTTGCCATTCGATAGCAAAGCCGCCCGCTGCTATGCCACACTGGCGGTTGCGGCGCGCACGGCGGGCAAAGGGTTACCGACGCCAGATGGCTATATCGCGGCCATTGCGGTCGCAAACGGCTTTGCCGTGGCAACGCGCGATACCAGCCCGTTCGAGGCCGCCCGCGTCCCCGTCATCAATCCGTGGATCGAATAGCCGCCACATGTAAGCATTCTGTTGACATACGTCAGCGGATAGCTTACAAAATATTATGATCAAGTCGTTTCGGAACAAGGCATTGGCCGACCTGTGGTCAAAGGGCCGAACAGCTAAGATTGATGCCAAGATACAGGCGCGCATAGTGCGGCGGCTGGACCGCCTTGATGCTGCAACAGCCCCCGAAGAAATGAACGTCCCGGGGTTCGATTTCCACGGATTACGGGGGTGCAAACCGCCCCGCTACACCATCCACATCAATGGGCCATGGTGCATCACGTTTGAATTTGAAGGCGGCAATGCCGCCCACGTTGATCTGGAACAATATCACTGATGGTGGCACACATGACGGAATACACAGCCAAGCGGAATTCTGACCGCTGCCCGACCCACCCTGGCGCTCTGCTCCGGGAAGACATCTTGCCAGCGCTGGGCTTACCCAAGGCACAGGTCGCCCAAGCGCTCGGCATTTCGCGCCAACACCTCTACGACATTCTGAACGAGAAGAAGCCGGTGTCGCCGGAGGTGGCCGCACGCCTTGGCAAGGCCTTCGGGGATGGGGCCGGGATTTGGTTGCGCATGCAGGCAGCCTATGATGCGTGGCACGCCGAACGTTCGGTTGATGTCAGCATGGTGCCGGTACTGAATGCGGCCTGATCTGGCCAGCCGGGCTCAAATGAGGTTCAGCCTCTACCGACAATCGTAGACGCATGGGGGGGGCTGTCACCGAAGTGTCCACCTATTGAGCATTCAAAAACAGGCGCACGTTCACGAACGCGTTTGGGAATAACGCTCCATCCTTGTTTTTGCATGTGGCTTTGAGTTTCACAGTACCCGTTGTCGGGTCGATCTGATTATCAACCGCGTCCATGCGTCCGGTCGCGATTTTTTCTGTGCCCTGGCGATTCCACAACTCAACGACCGGGCTTTCACCAGTCCTGATGCGTTCGAGAATTGTGGGTAAAACCTCTTGCGGAACACTAAACACGACCGCGATGGGCTGCGGCTGATTAATGACGACCAGCCCCTCACCGGAGTGAACAAAGTTGCCCACATCCACCAATCGAAACCCCGCAACGCCCGTAATCGGTGCAGTGATATCAGCGTATGACAATTGGCGCTGGGCCAACTCGACTTTGGCCCGATCGATCTGCAGGATATCCTTCAGTTGCGCAATCTGTACAGGCGGTGTGTCCTGCCTGGCCGTAGCAGCGTCGAGTTGCGTTTGGTCCCAGGCGACCCGGCTCTGCGCCTCCTGGAGTTGAAGTCGATAAAGGGGCTCGTCAATCTTCGCTAGCAGTTGCCCCTCTTGAATCAATTGCCCTTCTTTGAAATTCACAGAGATCAGCTGACCGTCAAGGCGGGACGTTACGGTGACTGTCGTAGCGCGAACGGTGCCCAAGGCAGACAGGTAAGCCGGCGTCGCGTGCGCGCTTATGCAGGACAGAACGATCAGCAGAGCTGGCAATACCGGTTTCAAAATAGCTTTCATACTTCCCTCCGCAATTGTTGCCGGTGCCAGGTGAAAGCTGGGCACTCTGCCCTACCCAGATGGCCAACATCGACATACTGGCCCCCATTCAGGACGAACCACTATTACCCCTTAGGTTTTATTTTTTCAACTATCACCCTTTGTGTGTAATTGTTGAGGCGTCTTTTATCGTAATTCAAAGTCTGCAATGGGCCAGAAGCCATCATAGCTTTAAATCCGCCTGCAGCGCTGCTG
>JBAVPS010000367.1:0-3172 GCA_049693315.1 Rhizomicrobium sp.
AGCCAGCCAGACCAGCGTCGAGGCCGCACTGACCAGCCTGCGCGCCAAACTGCCCAAAGCCGGTACGCTGATTTCCGATCCCACCCGACTGGCGTTTTCCTTTGGCCCGGATCAGACCAATCAGAGCATTGCCGCACCCGAGGTTCCCGGCGGTGCCGCCTTACGCACCATCCTGTCCAAGGCGGGCACCAATCCGTGGGATGACGGAATTTCACAAGCCCTGAACGGTGCGGTAAAGCAAGGCGACACCATTGTGATGGCGGCCTATCTGCGCAGCAATGGCGGGCCGGGCAGCATCGCCATGATGGGCGTGGCCCTGAACCATGCGCCCTGGAGCCAGATCATTGCCAAACCGGTCACGGTTCCGGCAGCAGGCTGGCATCTGATCACCGTCAGCGGCACCGCCACCACCAATGCCGGGGCCACCGAAATGATGGCGATGATGCAGACCGGCGCGGCCAAACAGAGCCTCGATATCGGGCCGATTTTTGTGCTCAATCTCGGTGCCGGGGTGACGCCGCCTCAGCTGCCGTAAAACAGCTTCAGCAAATATGCAGCCGTTACAGGCCGTGCCAGACAACAGGCACGGCCTTTTCTTTTACCGCCATAACGGCTCACGACAGCGTGTTATCAGCATGGTTTGCAGGGCCCCCGCCACGCTTTAAGGTTGAAAAAAAACATATCGGCATCCGGGGGGGAATACATGCATCACATTAATCGGCGCGGCTTTATTGGCGGCAGTGTTGCGGCATTGGGGGCCACCGCGTTTGGGGCCGCCGCTTGGGCGGATGGCCCGCACGGTTTCATCTATCCCACCCCGCCGGGGCCGAACGATACGCTGCGCACCGATGTCGATAATTCCCGCCGCATTGTGGCCCCGCCCCCGCCCGGCTATTGGCCCTATAGCGGGATCAGCGGCCCCGGCGCGCCGGTCACGGCCACCACACGCCACGGCGGCTGGACCTCGGGCCTGCCCCATGTCAGCTACAAGGGGCCAACACCACGCAGCTACCCCATCGGACCGTGGAATGATGCCGATAGCGGCGAGGCGGTAAAGTCTGGTCTGCTGCCCGCCATCCGCCCGATCTGGGATGCCCATATCCGCGATACCATTGTCTGCGCCGGGGGCGATGGGGCCTATTACATGACCGGCAGCACCGGCGATAACATCTGGGCCATCAATGATGGCGTCGAGTTATGGCGTTCCACTGACCTGAAGGACTGGCACTATCTTGGTCTGGTGTGGAGCATTGAAAAAGACGGCACCTGGGAAAAGCACTGGACCATGCGCAAGGGCGTCTGTTTCCGCGCCATCTGGGCACCGGAGATTCATTACATCGGTGGCAATTATTATATCTGCACCTCGATCAGCGGGGTCGGCATCGGCATTTTAAAAAGCACCACCGGCAAGGCCACCGGCCCCTATGTCCACGCCATTGATGATACGGCACCGATCAAGGGCAGCATCGATTCCACCTTGTTCGAGGATGACGATGGCCGGGTCTATCTCACCTATGGCTCGGCCGAGACCATCCGCGAAATCAAACCGGATTTTTCCGCCTTCGCCGGGGACTGGCAACCCACCATACTGGCCGAACCAGACACGAACCCCGATCATCACGCCCGTAAAGATGCCGAAAGCCTTGGCAAGATCGGCTTTGAGGGCGCGACCGTATTCAAGCGTAACGGCCAGTATTATCTGGGTTCGGTCGATAAATATTACGGGCGCTATTCCTTTGCCTTTGCGGTGGCCGATCATATCACCGGACCTTACCGCATGCGGCACGAAGCCGTGCCCTGTTGTGGCGGCGGCAATGTCTTTCGCGATCATCAGGGCCGCTGGTGGCAAACCTTTTTCGGCAACGATACATTCAGCCCGTTCCGCGAAAAACCGGGACTGGTGCGCATCGATTTTGATGCTGCGGGCCGCATCCATCCGCACACGGATCAGCCCTTTGTCACCGCATGAGCGATATTCTGGTAAAATCAGGCGGTATCGAGGCCGAAGCGGGCGCGGAATTCAGCGATGTCTTTGGCAAAATGGGCGCAACCGGCTTCGGCGAGTTCGTCCCGGCTGCCATAGCCCCACAAAGCCCCCACCGGGGTGACGCCGTTTTCCAGCGCACCGATGACATCGAAAGCCCGGTCGCCCAGCATCAGGCATTGATCAGGGCCATGACCGCAGGACTGAAGCACGCTGGCGATCAGTGTGGTCTTGGTGTCTTTCTCGTCCAGCCCGGCGGCGGCAACACCATCGAAATAGTCCGCAATCTGCAAATGCTGCAAGATTTGTTCGGCATAGACCTTGGGCTTGGAAGTGGCGAGCCACACCCCCTTGCCCGCCGCCTTCAGCCCCGCCAGCAAACCAGCCGCACCGGGATAAAGCGGACTTTGATAAAGGCCGTTATGTTCATAGGCCTCGCGAAATTTCCGCATGCCATAGGCGATGTCGATCTCGTCGACCCCGGGCATCAGTTTGCGGAACACCATCGGCAGCGGCGCGCCCAGAAACAGCGCCGGATCAATATCGGTTTCGATCCCCAGCGCCACAAAGGCCGCCCGCTGCGCATGCAGCAGACCGGGGCGGGAATCGCACAAGGTGCCGTCCAGATCGAACAGATAGGTGCCCACCATGTCCATGCCCACCTCCCGCTCAGCCTTTGGCGGTTAAAAGCTTCGTCGG
Source organism: Rhizomicrobium sp. (assembly GCA_049693315.1). Taxonomy (GTDB): domain Bacteria; phylum Pseudomonadota; class Alphaproteobacteria; order Micropepsales; family Micropepsaceae; genus Rhizomicrobium. Next base: position 2,684 of record JBAVPS010000367.1, read on the forward strand.
ATCCTGCGGCTCGCGCCCTTTGCGGATTTCAAAATGCAGTTGCGGGCTATCGACATCGCCGGTCTGACCGACATAGCCGATGACCTGCCCGGCGGTCACATGATCACCCGATTTGACCACCAGCCGGGAAGCATGGGCGTAAGCGGTAAAGAAATTACCGTCATGGCGGATCACCACCAGATTGCCATAGCTTTTCATGTCGCTGCCAGCATAGCCCACCGTGCCCGATGCTGCCGCGGTAATCGGCGTATCGGCGGGGGCCGCGATGTTGATGCCATCGCTGCGCACGCCAGCGGATTCCGCGCCAAATTCGCCAATCACCTTGCCGCGCACCGGCCAGGCAAAATGCCCGGCAGCCAGCGCGGCGGTTTTGACCGCCTTTGCGGGCTTTTCCGCCGGTGCCGCATCATCGCTTTCCGCCTTAGCAGCCGCGTGGCTGGTGGCAGGCTTCGGCGCGGCATAGGCCGGACGTTCGCGCGGCTCGGGCAC
>JBAVPS010000368.1:0-5601 GCA_049693315.1 Rhizomicrobium sp.
TGTCAACAGTGGTGATCCGAGCAGCTCAAGCTACTGCACCGCAACGAACGCCGGGGCGACCTGCACGGTTTCTGCGTCGGTGACCGAGTACTTCAACGAAGACCAGACCGCGAAGGTTCAGGGTTTCGAACTCGGCTTTACCAAATATGCCGACTTCCTGCCGGAACCGTTCAATGGTCTGGGTGTCGACTTCAACTACACCTATATCGACAGCCAGCAGCCGGGTTCGCTCGCCTACGACATGAAGGGGACCAAAATCGAAGGTCTGCCTTTGATCGGTATGTCGAAGAACACCATCAACGCCTCGCTGATGTTCGACAAGGGGCCGCTTTCGATGCGTCTGGCCTATAACTGGCGCAGTGACTTCCTGGTTTCGACGGCGGCCTATCAGACCTCGGGCACGTACAACTACGTCAACGACATCAACTATGCTGGTCAGCAAGGCACCGTCATCCATTACGCCCTGCCGGTGTACCAGTACGGCGTCGGGACGCTTGATTGGAACATGACCTACAATCTGACCGACGATGTCAGCTGGACGCTTGAAGCCTCGAACCTGACCAAGTCGACCACCCGCCTCTATATGGGTGAAGGCGAGCGCCGGGTGAACCGCAGCTGGTATGTGGCCGATACGCGCTACACCACGCAGTTGCGCTTCAAGTTCTAAGAAACTGGGTGATATCCGGGCGGCTTTCATGCCGTCCGGAACCTCAGGTTTAAAGAAATCCAACAAAATGGCGGCTTTGCCGCTGGTTTTGGGAGAAAACAATGCAAATCCATGCAAAGAATTTTCGCGGTCTGCTGCGCCACTCCGTGAGCATCGCGGCTATGACCGTCGCGTGCTTTGGGTTGGCCATAGCTGCCGATGCAAGCACCGTAACGCTGTCTTCCAGCAACAGCCCGTACACGGTTGATAATGGTACCGGTGATACTGTTGTTGTAACGTCTGGTTCGTCGGCTTTTCTGACGAATAGTGCGAGTTCTGTTCCGTCAGGTGATTATGGCCTGATCTGGAGTAATCAAAGTCTGGATGCAAAAAGCAGTTGCTCTTTTGGCGGTTGTACGGCCAATGCCGATACGATTTCCGTTGAAAATGGCGCCAGCCTTACTGTTTATAATCCGGCAGATGTAGGCTGGCTGGCGTATGGTTCGCTGTTCCAGGTTTCTGGTGACATCACTTTCGTAAGCGGTGAAACAGATATCATTGGTACCAACAGCTTCCTTGGCAATGTGACACTGGAAAGCGGTACTTCGCTTTATCTGGGGGAGAGCTGGGCGACTTCGGCATTTACCTTCAGCAATAATACCGTTTTCAATCTTGAAGGCACTTCGGCCCTGCATTTGAACCTGGGGACCGGCACCACGACGTTTGGTGGTATCATTGCCGGTGATACAGGTTCGACCGTCGAATTAGGCCAGGGCACCTTAGTGCTCAATGGCAGCAATACGGCGGCTTCACCGTTTCAGGGTACGTTCACCGTTGATGCCAGCTCGACTTTAATTGTTGGTGATGCCAGCCATACCTCGGCGGTTTTTGGCGACCCGACTAATGCCGCGGCCGTGATCAATCTGGCCAATGTATCTGGCAGCTCGGGTACCCTCGCGGGCTACGGTACTATTTATGGCACAGTCAACAATAACGGTGGTGTGGTGCAGCCGGGTGGCACCGATGGTTCCGTCGGCACCCTGACTGTAACCAACTACAGTCAGAACTCGACCGGCACGCTGGAAATCAACGTAACGCCGACCAGTGCCTCCTCACTTAAGGTGTTGGGCAGTGCCAGCTTCGATGGTTCGCTGGTGATCAATCTGGCCGATGGCACCTATGGCAACGCGGTCTATAATGTTGTGTCAGCTTCCACGACATCTGGTTCGTTCAGCACGGTATCGACCAGCGGTAACGTGACCGGCGCCATCGTCGGGGTGACCCAGACCGACACCGGCTACAGCGTGGTGACGGAAAAGGCCTCCAGCGCGCAGACTTTCGGCCATATTCTGACGGCCAACCGTTCGAATGTGAACAACTTCAACTACGCTCTGTATGATCGTCTTGAAACCAATCTGCCGTCTGCTGGCGGTAAGCCGGTCAAGGGCGATGGCGAGTTTAGCGCCTGGCTTGCCCCGGTTGGCAGCTATGAAAACCTCGGTCGCGATGGCACTGGTTATGCCCTGGCGTCGGGTGGTTTCAATGCGGGTGCGGAATATCGCATGGCGTGGCACAATGCGGTAATCGGTCTTGCCGGTTCGTATATGTACCAGTCGATGGCGGTAAAGGGTGAAACCACCAGCGCAGTCTCCAACGCCGTCAACTTTGGTGTCTATGGCGGTGCCGATCTGCAGTATGGCCGCGTCGATGCCACGCTGTTCTACAACATGTACAATGCGACGGCCAAGCGCGACATCACCGACTATGGTACCGCGAAGTCGACCCCGTCGGGTTGGTCGTGGGGTGGTTCGGTCCAGCTCAGCAAAAGTATCTATGACAATCTGATTTCGCCCTATGTTCGTGGCGTTTTCGGTCGTTACCATCAGGATGGGGCGAGCGAAACCGGTGCCAGCCTCTTGGCGCTGCAGTATGAAGGCGTTAATCAGAGCACTTTTGTTGGCGACGTTGGTGTGCGTATCCATGCCATCCAGCCGACGGCGGATGACCAGCAGAAACTGGAATTCAGCCTGGCCGTGGCGCATGACTTCAACAGCCTGAAGGAAGTCACCACCGGTTCGTTCACCGAACTGTCGGGTTCCTCCTTCACCTACAGCTGGGCGGGCGATTCACAGAATGCCCTGAAGGTCGGTGCCGAATATTCCAATGAAGTGACCGATGGTATCGAGCTTTATGCCCGCACCAACGGGACCTTCACCTTGTACAAACGCGCTGTGGAAGTTTCCTTCGGCGGGCGGTATCGTTTCTAAGAATTAAACCGGGGTGGCGACATGACGGATCTTCGTAAATTGGTCATTCCTCGCCGCCAGGCTCTGTTTACCGCCCTTGGCGCGGCAGCATCTTTGATGTTGCCCGCCTGTGCGGCCACTGTAATCCCCGTCAGCGCGCAAAAACTGCCGCGCTGGCGGGGTTTTAATTTGCTCGAAAAGTTCATTTTTGAATATGACGCCCCGTTTCGCGAGGCGGATTTTGATTTTGTTGCCGAATTTGGTTTCGACTATGTGCGCCTGCCGCTGGATTACCGCATCTGGACCGATGAAATGGGCGGTTATCGCGAGGCCCGTTTACGCGAAATCGATCAGGCCATAGCCCTGGGCCGTGCCCGTGGCATTCACGTTACGCTTTGCCTGCATCGTGCCCCCGGTTTCTGTGTCAATCCGCCGAAGGAAGCGCTTGATCTGTGGGGTGATGGCAAAGAGGGCGATACCGCCCGTACGCTTTTTGCCGGGCAATGGCGCATGTTTGCCGAACGCTATCGCGGCATCCCGTCCACGGCCTTGTCGTTCAATCTGGTCAACGAGCCGCCGGATATCAGCGAAGATATCTACTACCGCACGGTTGCGGTGGCGGTCGAAGCTATCCATGGGGCAGATCCCCATCGCCTGATACTTGCTGATGGCCGTGGTGGCGGGCGTAACCCGACGCCGAAACTGGCATCCCTGGGCATTGCGCAGTCCGGCCGTGGGTACGAGCCGTTTCACCTGACCCATTACAAGGCCAGTTGGGTCAAGGACAGCGCCAGCTGGCCGGTGCCGACCTGGCCGCTGCAGGAAAGCTGGGGGGCGGTCGACCAGAAGACGCTGTGGCGTGACTATATCGCCCCGTGGCAGGCGCTGGAAAAGCTGGGCGTCGGCATTTTCGTCGGCGAATGGGGCGTTTTCCGCCATACCCCGCATGCTGTCGCGCTGGCCTGGATGCAGGACAGTCTTAAAAACTGGAAAGAAGCGGGCTGGGGCTGGTGTCTGTGGAACCTGCGCGGCGATTTCGGGCCACTGGAAAGCCGCCGGGCTGATGTCGCCTATGAAGACTATAAGGGGCTGAAGCTCGACCGATCGATGCTGGAGCTTTTACGCCGCTATTGATTGCGGCGGTTTCTCCCGGCGATTTATGCTGTAATCTATGTCATACTTACGTGATTTCTGTTCCGAAGTGGGGCTGATCGGCTCTCTCGTATCTTGCGAAACGGTAAAGCGCTTACTATAGCTTTTTGAAAGAGCTTACAAAGCTGCACGGCAGGGGTAAACACCTGCATAAAAAGGCTGGCACAAGTCCGGCCAAAACGGGGAGATCGCATGCGTCAGTCTGTATTTCTGGCATCCTTGTTTCTGGGCGCGGCGCTGTCGCCACTGGCCTGTGCCGGGGCGGTGCCGTCATCGTTATTGGCCGTCAATTTTCAGGACCATGCCGTGCTGCAGCGCGATCAGGCGATTCCGCTGTGGGGCAAGGCGGCACCTGGTGCGCGCCTGACCCTGCTTTTCGATGGCAAGAAAACGACGGCGAAAGCCGACAAAAATGGCCGCTGGCAGGCGACGCTGCCGGCCCATGGCGCGGGCGGGCCGTACACGCTTTCGGTCAGCGATGCGGCGGGCCACAGCCAAAACGCTGCGGATGTGATGGTCGGGGATAACTTCCTCTGCTCGGGCCAGTCCAATATGGAATGGCCGGTTCATCTGGCGATGCAGGGCGATACCGATGCCAATGCCGCGGGCAATCCCAATATCCGCCTGTTCCGGGTGCAGCGCGCTTTCAGCGCCGCGCCACAGCAGGATTTTACGAGCCATGAACAGTGGGAGGTGACGTCACCCCAGTCGGTGCGGGATTTCTCTGCCGTCTGTTATTATTTCGGCCGGGCGCTGCAGCCCCAGATCAAGGTGCCCGTCGGGCTGATCTATTCGGCCTGGGGCGGTTCCACTATCGAAACCTGGATGGGGGCCGATGCGCTGGCAAAATCCGGCGGTTATGACGGTGCGCTGAAGGCACTGAAGATTTACGCCACATCGCCCGAAGCGGCCATGGCGGACTGGCACAAATCGATGCTGGGCTGGTGGCAGGATCATGATCCTGCCAGTGCCGCCAGCCCCGCCTGGCACGACCCGGCCTATGACGACAGCACCTGGCACGAGGTGGTGCCCGCTGGCCCGATGCGCGATCTGGGCGCGGCCGATCTGGCCAGTTTCTATGGCATTGTCTGGCTGCGCACCACCGTTACCGTCAGCGAAGCGCAGGCAAAGCAAGGGGCCGATCTGATGCTGGGGCCGATCGATCAGGTCGATACCAGTTGGGTCAATGGCAAGGATGTCGGCAGCATGGAAGGCTGGGGCACCGAACGGACCTATCATATCGCCCCCGGCACATTGAAAGCCGGGGCCAATGTGATTGCGGTGGGGTTTTATGGCGGTGACGGGTTGTGGGGGCCGGCTGGGGCGCGGCAATTGCGCTTTGCCGATGGCAGTGCCGTCGCGGTCGGTCCGCGCTGGCGCTATCACACCTCGGTCGAGGGCTATAAGGCGGGCCGCATTCCGCATGCGCCATGGCTGAAAGAGATTGGCCAGAGCGTGCTGTACAACGCCATGATCGCGCCGATTGGTAAGGTGCCGCTCAAAGGCGTGCTGTGGTATCAGGGTGAATCCAATGTCGGCGATGACAGCTATGGTCGC
>JBAVPS010000369.1:0-5978 GCA_049693315.1 Rhizomicrobium sp.
ATCCTGAAGCTTGCGGCCGGTCAGATGCAGCGCATTGACCACGCCCGCCGATGAAATGATCGCCGTGCCGTGCTGATCGTCATGGAAGACCGGGATCGTCATCATTTCACGCAGGCGCTTTTCGATGACGAAGCAATCCGGGCCCTTGATGTCTTCCAGATTGATGCCGCCGAAAGTCGGCCCGAGGTACTTGACCGAATTGATAAATTCCTCGATGTCGGTGGTGTCGACTTCGATGTCGATCGTGTCGACGTCGGCAAAGCGCTTAAACAACACCGCCTTGCCTTCCATCACCGGCTTGGAGGCCAGCGCCCCCAGATTGCCCAAACCAAGAATGGCGGTACCGTTTGAAATCACGGCAACCAGATTGCCTTTCGCCGTGTAATCGAACACTGTGTCAGGATCGGCCGCAATGGCACGAACCGGCGCGGCAACCCCCGGCGAATAAGCCAGAGAGAGATCGCGTTGCGTCTGCATCGGCTTGGTCGGCGTGATCGAAATCTTGCCCGCCTGACCAATGGTGTGAAACGTCAGTGCAGCTTCGTCCAACGGGGACTTACAAACAGAATCGTTCATTTTTGGTTTCCTGCATATGTTTATATTTCTTTGCCCCCAGATTATCAGTTTAAACTGGCTTTGTCCGGCCACAGACAGCGACCCAAAGACGCGCATACGGTTAAGTTCAAGTCATGATTGAAAACAAGACCCATCCGTCCATTCCTGAGGGGGTAACCCCGATGATGGCGCAGTACCTTGAAATTAAAGCCCAAAATAACGGCTACCTGCTGTTCTATCGCATGGGCGATTTCTACGAGTTGTTCTTTGACGATGCTGTGCGGGCGTCCGAGGCGCTGGATATTGCGCTGACCAAACGCGGCAAGCATCTGGGTGAAGACATCCCGATGTGCGGGGTGCCGATTCACACCGCCGAACAATATCTGGAAAAGCTGATCCGTAAAGGTTTCCGGGTGGCGATCGGCGAACAGGTCGAAGATCCGGCAGAAGCCAAGAAACGCGGCGCCAAATCCGTGGTCAAGCGCGAGGTGGTCCGTCTGGTCACCCCCGGCACCCTGACCGAAGAAGCACTGCTCGAACCCTCCAAGGCCAATATTCTGGCGGCGCTGGGTCGGGTTGGTGGCCAGATTGCATTGGCCTCGGCCGATATGTCGACCGGCGCGTTTCAGGTCGCCACGCTCGATACCGCCGATCTGGCGGTGGAACTGGCGCGCATCAGCCCCAGCGAACTGCTGGTGCCCGACGATCTGGCGGACAGCAAAGACCTGCCCGCCGCCACACGCGATATTCAGACCGTGCTGCCGGGGATCAAATTTGATTCCGGGGCCGGGGAGCGGGCGCTTAAAGCCTATTATAAGGTGGCCGAGCTGGCTGGTTTTGGGGCCTTTGGCCGGGCCGAACTGTCGGCGGCCGGGGCGCTGATCGCCTATCTTGAACTGACGCAGAAGGGCAAAATGCCCGCACTGTCGCCGTTATCACGCGAAGCCTCCAACGCTTATATGGCGATTGACGCGGCGACACGGCGCAACCTCGAACTGACCCAAACGCTGGGTGGCGAGAAAAAGGGCAGCCTGCTGTCGGTCATCGACCGCACCAAAACCGCCGCGGGCGCCCGCCTGATCGCGGCGCGTCTGGCTGCCCCGCTGACCGACCCGGCGACGATTACCGGCAGACAGGATGCGGTGGGCTTTTTCCTTGCCGAAAGTGAGATCCGCACCGATGCCCGTCAGATTCTGGCCGAAGCACCGGATATCGCCCGCGCGCAGGCCCGCCTGTCGGTCGGCCGTGGTGGCCCGCGGGATCTGACCGCGCTGCTGGGCGGCATCAATGCGGCCCGCGCTTTACGTGAACGTTTAAGCGAGGTCCGCGCCCCCGGCGAGGCCGGTGCGGCCGAACTGGTGTTGGTCGAAGCGCTGGCGGGACTGGCCAATCTGGCCGAGAAGCTTAGCCGCCTACTGGTCGAGGAACCGCCCTTCTATGCCCATGATGGCGGCTTCATCAAAGCGGGCGCGCATGAGCCGCTCGACGAAGTGCGGTCGCTGCGCGACGAATCCCGCCGCGTCATCGCCACCATGGAAACGCGCTATCGCGAGGAAACCGGCACCCCGCTCAAGATCAAACATAATGGTGTGCTGGGCTACTTCATCGAGGTTTCGCCCAACCACGCCGACGGGCTGATGGCCAACGCCGCCTATCGCCACCGCCAGACCATGGCGGGTGCAGTGCGCTTTTCGACTGACGAGCTATCAACACTGGCCAACCGCATCAGTCAGGCCGCCGATCAGGCGGTGGCGATTGAACAGGAACTGTTCGCCGATATGGTGCGCGAGGCATTGGGGCTTACCGGACTGTTATCGCATACCGCCGACGCACTGGCGGTAATGGACGTGGCGGCAGGGCTGGCCGAACTGGCGGCGCACGGCCACCATGTCCGCCCGCAGGTTGATGCCAGCCGGGCCTTTGCCATTGTGCGGGGCCGCCACCCGGTGGTGGAAGCCTCGCTTTCTGCCGCCCATACCGGTTTTGTGCCCAATGATTGCGACCTGGCGACCGACAAACGGTTGTGGCTGGTCACCGGCCCCAACATGGCCGGTAAATCGACCTTCCTGCGCCAGAACGCCCTGATTGCCATCATGGCCCAGATGGGGGCCTTTGTGCCGGCTGAAAGCGCCCATATCGGCGTGGTTGACCGGCTGTTCAGCCGTGTCGGCGCGGGCGACGATCTGGCTGCGGGCCGCTCGACCTTCATGGTCGAAATGGTCGAAACCGCCGCCATCCTCAATCAGGCCACGCCCAAGAGCCTGGTCATTCTGGACGAGATCGGCCGCGGCACCGCCACCTATGACGGTCTGGCCATAGCCTGGTCGACGGCGGAACATCTGTGCGTCAAGAACAAGTCGCGCGCACTGTTTGCCACCCATTATCACGAGATGACGGCGCTGGCCGAGCGGCTGCCCGCCATTGCACCAGTCACCATGCGGGTGCGCGAATGGAACGACAGCATCGTCTTCCTGCACGAGGTGGTGCCGGGGGTGGCCGACCGCTCCTATGGTATTCACGTTGCCAAACTGGCGGGGTTGCCAGAGGACGTCGTGGTGCGCGCCCGCGAGATCCTCGCCTCGCTCGAAGAAGGCCGCGAGGGCCATAACCCGCTGGCAAAAATAGACGATCTGCCGCTGTTCGCCAGTTTGAGCACGCCCGCCCCCCAAAAGGCAGTCAGGAAAAGTGCCGTGATCGAGGCCATGCGGGCCATCGACCCCGACGCGCTGTCGCCCAAGGCGGCGCTGGAAGAACTCTACCGCCTGCGCGAATTGTTAAAGGGCGAGGGATAACCCTCGCCCCCACTGAGCCCCCCCTTGCCCATCGCCCTCGCCGGTGGCAGGGTTGCGCCATGAGCCAGCGCCCCCGCAAGTTTCTGGTGGTGGTTGACCGCAGCCCGGAATGCCGGGTGGCGGTGCGCTATGCCGCCCGCCGCGCCCTGCATACCGAGGGGCGCGTCAGCCTGCTCTGTGTCAGTGATCTGGCCGACTATCAGCAATGGGCAGGCGTCGGCGAGCTGATGCGCGATGAAGCCCGGGCCGAAGCGGAAAAGCTGGTCTGGCAGGCCGCACGCCACATCAACGAGCAGACCGGCATTGTCAGCGAAATCATTCTGGCCGAGGGGCAAATCAAAAAGGTGCTGTTCGATCTGATCCGTACCGACAAGGATATTTCAATCCTGGTGCTGGCCGCATCAAGCGACAAAGAAGGCCCCGGTCCGCTGGTCGGTCTGGTCGGGCTGGCGCTGCAACCGATCCCCGTCACCATTGTGCCGGGCAATCTGACCGATGCGGAAGTCGATGCTTTAAGTTAAGCGGCGGCAGAAGGTTAAAGCGCGACACCCTCGCAAACACTACCAATACAGGAAATGCGCCACCCCTTTGAAATTAAGTTTGCCTTGCACCCCGGCTGCATATGGTGTTGTTTCACGGCGCTATTCAGGGTGAGATTATGGGTAAGACTCTTTACGACAAGATCTGGGACGCGCATCTGGTGCACGAAGCGCCGGGTGAATCGAGCATTATCTACATCGACCGCCACCTCATTCACGAGGTAACCAGCCCGCAGGCCTTTGAAGGGCTTCGCGTGGCCGGGCGCAAGATTCGCCGCCCCGAGCTTACCCTTGCGGTGGTTGACCATAATGTGCCGACCAAAGACCGCGACAAGCCGATCGAAGATCCGCAGTCGCGCGACCAGATCGCCGCACTCGATAAGAACGCCGCCGAATTTGGCATCGAATATTACGCCATGGACGACAAGCGTCAGGGCGTCTGCCACATTGTCGGGCCGGAACAGGGCTGGACCCTGCCGGGCGTCACCATGGTGTGCGGCGACTCGCACACCTCGACCCACGGCGCGTTTGGCGCGCTGGCCTTTGGTATCGGCACCTCGGAAGTGGAGCATGTGCTGGCAACCCAGACGCTGCTCAGCCCCAAGTCCAAAAACATGCGCGTCAACGTCAAGGGTACGCTTGGCACCGGCGTCACCGCCAAGGATCTGGCGCTGGCCATCATTGCCAAGATCGGCACCGCCGGCGGCACCGGCTATGTCATCGAATATGCCGGTGAAGCGGTCGAGGCATTGTCGATGGAAGGGCGCATGACGCTGTGCAACCTGACCATCGAAGGCGGCGCCCGTTCCGGCCTGATCGCGCCGGACGAGACCACATTCGAATATATCGAAGGCCGCAACAAGGCCCCCAATGGCGATGCCTGGTTCAAAGCCCTCAATTACTGGCGCACGCTGAAGTCTGACCCGGATGCCCATTTCGATCTGGAGATCGAGATCGACGCCACGGCCATTGCCCCGATGGTGACGTGGGGCACATCGCCGGAACAGGGTTTGCCGATCACGGCAAGCGTGCCCAACCCGGCCGATCTGCCGGAGGATAAGCGCGCCGGGGCCGAACGCGCGCTGGGCTATATGGATTTTACGCCCGGCACGGCGCTGGACGGCATCAGGATCGACCGCGTTTTTATCGGCTCCTGCACCAACGGGCGCATCGAAGATCTGCGCGCTGCCGCCGCCATCGCCAAGGGCCGCAAGGTCGCCCAGCACGTCAACGCCATGGTGGTGCCGGGTTCAGGGCTGGTCAAGGAACAGGCCGAAGCCGAAGGGCTCGACAAGATCTTTATCGAGGCAGGCTTTGAGTGGCGCGATCCGGGCTGCTCGATGTGTCTGGCGATGAACCCGGACAAGCTGGCGCCGGGTGAGCATTGCGCATCGACCTCGAACCGCAACTTTGAGGGTCGTCAGGGCCGCGGTGGGCGCACCCACCTCGTCTCGCCCGCCATGGCCGCGGCGGCTGCCGTGACCGGGCATCTGACGGATGTGCGAAAGCTGTAAGGCTCTAGGAAGAACACAGACGAGAAAGGCCGCATCCCTTGCGGCCTTTTTATTAGGTAAATCCACGGCACGGGCGGACTTAGCGTACGGCCAGAATGCACCAATTTAGACTTCTACTGAAGGCTTATCTCTCGGTTTTATGGAACCGGCGAAACACTAGCCGAACTATACAAAGCAAATTTTGCATTGATCGCTGGCATGGGCTCGAGACAGAGGACAGAGACTGTTTGTCCACTCTTGCTGGTGAATTGAATCTCTTGGGAAACCGCGCACTTTGCCTGTACTGAAGCATAGGCTTCTTTAGCGTCTGAAACGAGATTGAAGCCTTCAACCGCGATAATTTCTGGATTCTTTCCGAACGCACCACAAGATTCGCCCGTGTCCAATCTAATGGCCCCGTCTTTTGGTGGCCAGAAGCCCCAATTTCCGCCACGGCAGTTTTGTTTAAGCAAATGCGTAAGGATGGCGGAACGAAAATTAGTGCCATTTGGGTTTTGAAGCTCCACCCTGACGCCGAGCCTCGTTAGGAGGTCTGGTAGATGCTCCCATTGCTCTACACTTGCGTCGTTGAGTATTAT
>JBAVPS010000370.1:0-8935 GCA_049693315.1 Rhizomicrobium sp.
CCGCAGTCACCCTCGACATGATTGCCATTGCGCCGGAAGAAGATGAGCCGGAGATCGAGGAAGAAGAAAGCGCCGCAGAAGAAGAAGCCGCGTTCGAAGCCGAAGCCGAAGGCGACGATAGTGCGGAAGCCGCCACATCGGCCGAGCAGGCCAATACCGAAGGTGGCCGCCGCCGCCGCCGCCGCCGCCGTGGCCGCGGCCGGGATCGTGGTGCCTTACCAGACAGCACAGCCTCGGAAACGACCGAAAGCACTGCCCCCGCTGCCAACCGTGAAGACGCCGGATCTGAGCCGGACGACGATGCGGATGACGCCGGGGACGAAGCAGACGAGAATGGTTCCGATACGGGTGAAAACGGTGCAGATGGCGTTGTAACCGCCGAGGGTGCCGAAGGCGATAACCGTCGCCGCCGCCGCCGCCGCCGCCGTGGTCGCCGTGGTGGCCGTGATCGCAATGCCCAGCCGTTTGACGGCTCGTCCAGCGAAACCGTAAGTGAAACTGCGGACGAAACGCCCTCTGATGGTATCGCCGAAGCCCCCAGACCGATGGAAAGCTATGCGGCCGAATCGGTTGTGGCAGAACCGGTTGCCATTGCGGTGGTCGCACCGATTGATGTCTATGAGGACCGCTTTGGCCGCATCGACGAAATCGACACCACACCACAGGATTACCGTCCGGCGCCGGCCCAATCTGTCTATACCCAGCCGGTCAGCCTGATGGAGCCGGTGCGGGAAGCCCCGGTTGCGTCACAGCCGGTCTGGTCGCTGAGCCCGGAACCGGAAAACAAACCGAAAAGCGAACCGGTCAAAGAACCGGCCCCCACCGAACCGGCTCCGATTGTGTTGGCTCAAACGCCCGCGCCACAGGCGCCGGAAACGGCACAGCCGGTTGTGCAGCAGGATACGGCTGCGGCCGTCGAAGAAAAGCCCGCTGAAGATACCGGTCCGTCACGCAAGGGGTGGTGGCAGCGGACCTTCCGGACCGAGTAAGCCATTACAAATACAAAGAAAAAGGCGAGCCGTGCGGCTCGCCTTTTTTATGGTCGGTATCTTTTTAAGGTCGTCGTTGGATGGCGGCTTATTTCTTCGCCACCGGCAACGGCACCGAGACGCCCATGCCACTGCCTGCCGGATCAGGCATCGCAGTACAGACATCGGAATTGCACACGATCAGATTGGCCGCGTCATAGGGGCTGTCTTGCAGAACGGCCAGATCGCTGCGCTTGACCGGCGGCTCGTCGCGACCAAGGCGCAACAGAGCATCGGCCAGCACTGCCGCCCCGTTGGGGCCACCCGCACCGGCACCAGCCAGCACCGCTGGCCCGTCCGAGCTTTCACTGGCAATCACCGGTGACAGATAGGCATTGTTCGGCCCGCTGGCAGCCGCCAGCACGATACCGGTGCCCGGCACGCCATGACCGGTGCCAAAGGGCGCATTCAGGGTCACGGCGCAGGACACCGCCACCCCGTTCAGGTCGGTGACGGCAAACCCGGTTGCCCCGACATCGCCCGAAGCGGTCAGGCCGGACTGGCTTAAGGTCTGCTGCACCGCCGCCGACAAGCCTTTGACGTCGAGCTTGTGATGGTGGGCCACCGCGTCGATCAGCGCATTGGCATAACCGCTGGCCGCTTTGCTGGAGGGCAGATAGACATAATTGCCGCCCACCTCGGTCACGCGCGGCGTGGCCCGAACCAGTTTATAATTTCCAAGCTCTTCTGCGGTGACGGTAACGCCCTGAGCCTTCAGTGCCGCGACGATCGCCTGTGCGATCTTGCCGCGATAAAAAACCTGCAGCCCTTCGGTCCGCACCGCCGCCAGCGTCGAGGCCAGCTCCGGATTGGTCAGCGTGGCCCCGACCGGCTTGATATTGCCCGCCGCATCATAGAATTCGGCAGCAACCGCCGGATCGAGCTTGGCTTTACCCACTGACGCCAGACGGGCGGCCAGGGCCTTGGTCATCGGGAAACCGGTGCGGGCATAACTTTCCCCCGGTGCGATTACCTTCTGCCAGGGCAACTTGCCATACGCGGTATGCATTGCCGCCATCGCCGCCACCGTACCCGGCAGGGCATAGCCGCTGCCGTCGATGTTGGCGGGCAGGAAAACAAATTCTTCACTGGCTTCCTTGGCCGGATCGCGCACGATACAGACGCCACCGCCACCAAGCCCAGCCGCTGCCGGATAGGTCGCCGACAGGGTGAAGTACATCGCCGTGGCCGCATCAACGGCATTGCCGCCCTGCGCCAGGATCGCCGCCCCGGTTTTAACGGCATAGGGCTCATCACCCACCACTTGTGACAGACGGTCGGTTGAGCCAAGCAGCGAACCGCCGACATTGAAGCTGCAACCGCCGAGAAGCAGCATGCCGGTCAGGCCGGCCAAAATCGAAGAGCGTAACATGAACCGCGCGTAATCCTTTGCTGGTTAACGACATACTGGTGCAAAGCATAGATTGACTTTGAACGCGCCGCGCACCTACCGTCCGTCTCGTCCCAAAGGGGTATCGGGGCTGAGAGGAGAGTTCAAGCCTTGTCGAAATGCAACCCTTTCTATTGGCCGTTTGCTGGACTGTCGAAGTGGCAAAAACGATCCGCTGAAACGTCCCCCGCCCGGCGTACGCAAAAAGCGCGTCCGGTATGGCCACGCATTGGCCGGACACTCGCCTTTGTTACAGGCTTTGTTGGCCCACTGCTAGCCTTTAGCGGGCCGACTTATGCACAGGGCATGGGGCTGCTGCAGGATACCGAGACCGAACGGTTGCTGCACAGCTATGAAATGCCGATTTTAAAGGTTGCCGGTATCGATCCGGAGGCGGTGCATATGTACATCGTCAACGATACCGAGCTGAACGCCTTCGTCGCGGAAGGTCAGAATATTTTCGCCAATGCCGGCCTGTTCATCCAGTTGCAGACGCCCAACGAGTTGGTCGGTGTGCTGGCGCATGAGACCGGCCATATGGCGGGTGGCCATTTGAGCCGTGGCAGTGATGCCATGAGCAAAGCCACCATCCCGATGATCTTGTCGATGATCGTCGGCGTCGGTGCCATGATCGCCGGGGCCGGTGAAGCTGGCATGATTCTGATGGGGCTGGGCCAGGGTGTTGCCGAGGCGCAGTATTTAAGTTTCAGCCGCGCCCAGGAAGCCACCGCCGACCAGATGGGCCAGAAATATCTGCGCCTGACCCACCAATCCGGGCTGGGTATGGTCCATGTTTTTAACCGCATGGCCAATGAAATGGCCCGCATGGTCAAGAACCCGGAACGTTTCGCCACCTCACACCCGGCCGATCGCGACCGCGTTGCCCTGATGGAAGGCGAAGCCAATGCCTCGCCCTATCGCGATGTGCCCGACAGCCCGGCTTCGGTGCATGCCTTCCGGATGGTCAAGGCCAAGGTGTTTGGCTATCTGATGCCGGTTCGCGAAGTGATGGACCGTTATCCGGCATCAGACAAAAGCGCCGAAGCCCGCTATGCCCACGCCATGGTCTATTTGCGCACGCCCAATCTCAAGGGTGCGATGGCCGAAATTCAAAGCCTGATCAAGGACGAACCCAACAATCCCTATTTCTATGAGGTTCTCGGCCAGATCTATGTTTCGATGGGCCAGCCGATGAAGGGCGTCGAGCCGTTCCACAAATCGGTCACCCTGCTTCCTGACGCGCCGGAGCTGCGGGTATCACTGGCCGCCGCGATGATCGCCACCGATCAGAAGGATCAGGAAAAGGCCGCCATCGGCCATCTGAAAGTGGCGCTGCAACAGGATCGCGATCAGCCCTATGCCTGGTACGAACTGGCGCAGGCCTATAGTGATATGGGCAACACCGCGATGGCCGATCTGGCCACCGCCGAACTACGCTATTGCAGCGGCAACGCACCGGAGGCCGCAATGTTCGCCATGCGCGCCCGCCGCGCCTTGCCGCAAGGCTCACCCGAATGGCAGCAGGCTGGCGATATTCTGGCCATGGTGCAGAACTACATGAGACAAAACAGATAACGGATACCTGCATATGAAAGAAACTTGGAAAGTCGCCATCCTGGGCGGCATCATCGGTGCCGCAGCTGTCGTCGCCGTCGAGGTGGCGGCCAGCGCCGCCGGTCTGTTGCCGATTGCCAGCGATGCACGGCTGCACCGCTATCTGATGGGCCACCCCGGCGTGGTGTTTGAAATGGCCGCCAAAGCACAGGCAGATCAGGCCAGTCAGGAAACCGCGGCACGCCAGAAGGTCATCGACAAGCTGGGGCAGAAGGCATTCTTCGATCCGGCTATCGCCTATGTCACCGGCCCGGCCAATGCAAAGAACACTTTTGTCGAGTTCTTCGACTATAACTGCATTCACTGCCGTAATTCTTTCGCAGCCGTGAAGCGCTTCTATCTGGCCCACAAGAACGACACGCGATTTGCCTTCATCGAATTCCCCATCAATGGCGAAGCGTCAACCATGGCCGCCCGCGCCGCAATTGCCGCCCGTGCGCAGGGTGACAAATATCTGGCGCTGCATTTTGCCCTGATGGGCGAGACCGAGGCGATTGAACCAGCCCTGTTGCAGGCCGACCTGAAAAAGGCCGGCATCGACATGAGCAAGCTGACCACCGATATGGCCACCCCCGCAGTCGACAAGGCACTGGTTGGTGCCCGCAAGCTGGCTTCGGAAACGCAGGTCAGCGGCACGCCGTCCTTCATCCTCAACGGCCAATTCCACGATGGCGAAGTGACCGATGCCGACTTCAAGAAGCTGAACAAATAAGCGTTTTCAAAAACGTGACAAACAAAAGGCCGGGGCAATCCCGGCCTTTTTTTATACAGAGATGTAATGGGCGTTACGCCGCTTTACGGCGACGACCTTCCGCATCAGCCGCCCGCATCGCCGCGACCACCATTTCCGGCGTCACGTCGGCATTGACGTGCAGAATGGTATCCTCAGGCGCACAGGCAATTTTAGCCGCGGTCAGCAGATCTGCGTCGCTGACACCTTCAAGACCAATATCGGCCAGCGTGGTCGGCAGCCCGATCGAGGCGCAAAAACCAAACACCTCGTCGATGACCGACTGGGGCCGACAGCTCAGATACAGTAAAGACAGCGTGCCAAAGGCGACCTTTTCGCCGTGAAAGAAATGATGCGTCCCGGCCAGCGCGGTCAGACCATTGTGAATGGCATGGGCACCCGACAGACCGCCACTTTCAAAACCAATACCGCTCAGCAGCGTGTTGGCTTCTACAATGCGTTCCAGCGCCGGGGTCACGGCTTTTGCTTCACATGCTTTCAACGCTTCGGCGCCATAACCGATCAGCGTATCGTAACACAGCCGCGCCAGCGCATAGGCGGTCATCGAGCCGGGCCGCCCCGTCATATTGGGCGAGCCGCTTTTCTGGCAATCCTCGGCCTCGAACCAGGTCGAGAGCGCATCGCCCATGCCGGAGACCAGAAGCCGCGCCGGCGCAGCAACAATCATCGCGGTATCAACCAGCACCACATCAGGGTTGCGCTGCAGGAAAAGATAGCGCGAGAAGCCGCCTTCCGGCGTGTAAATCACCGACAAGGCGCTACACGGCGCATCGGTCGATGCCACCGTCGGGGCCACCACCACCGGCAGACCAAGGGTGTGTCCCACGGCCTTGGCGGTATCGAGCACCTTGCCGCCACCAATACCCACCACCACGGTGACCATGGCTTTGCGCGCGGCGGCGCTTAAGCGTTCGATTTCCTCGTCACTGCATTCACCACCGAAGGCCTCGATCGTAATCGTGACGTTTTTTTCGGTCTTGATCTGGGGGGCGACCTTGGTCAGCACCACGCGGTCGATGATGGCCAGCGCGGCATTGCCCAGACGGGCAATCTCATCGGGCAGCAGTTTGAGCGCCCCGTCGCCCTGAACATAGCGGTTTGGAAAAATCGTGGTGGCACTCATGACAGACTCCTTATACTCGAAGTGTAAAATGCAGCGACCGCGCATAAAACTGCCGTCCGGGCAAGTTTGTCAGCGGCTTTGCAGCGGACCTTCGATTGTCCACACTATAGACTATGTGGGCCGTCAGATGCGGGGTTCCAGAGCCAGACTTAAGAATCCCCTATTATTTACGCCTCAATGCACGCGCCATAATTCAGTTAACGCTGTCTCAACCTCGGCACCGGTTTTCAGCTGACAGATCTGCCCCCGCGCCTGCCGCCGCATCCCGTCATCGCCGGGCCAGGGTGCCGCGTCGATGTAGCCCGCCAGATGCTTGCGGAAAATGCGCAAACCCAATGCCGCGCCATAAAAACGCTGACTGTCGCGCAAATGTTCGATGGCAATGTTTAAGCGGGCCACGGCATCCGGCTCGACCATATCCCCGCCCTGACGAAGGGCCGCATCCAGCGCACCGGCAATCCAGGGGCGGCCAACCGCCGCACGGCCTACCATCACCGCATCGGCCCCCGACTGGGCCAAAGCCATCCGCGCGCTGTTAGCATCGACAATATCACCATTGACGATCACCGGCAGCGTGGTCGCCGCCTTGACTGCTGCCACCGCCGCCCAGTCGGCATGACCTTTATAAAACTGATTACGGGTGCGCCCATGCACGGTCAGCGCCGCCGCGCCGCAACGTTCTGCCATCGCGGCCAGTTCCGGGGCGTTGCGGCTGGCATCGTCCCAGCCCAGCCGCATTTTTACCGTGACAGGACGGGACGTTGCCCCGACCGCCGCTTCGATCTGCTGGCAGGCCAGACCAAGATCCCGCATCAGCGCCGCCCCCGACAGCCCGCCGACGACCTCGCGCGAGGGGCAGCCCATATTGATGTCGATGATATCGGCCCCGGCCGCCTCGGCCATCCCGGCCCCCATGGCGATATCTTCAGGGGTTCGCGCAGCGATCTGCAACACCATCAGGGGCAGGCCATCGCCCGCCGCCGCCCGGTGCACCATATCAGCACGGCCCTGAGCCAAAGTGGTACAGGCCACCATCTCGCTGGCGGCATACACCGCACCAAGCCGGGCTGCGGTACGGCGAAACGGCAAATCCGACACGCTGGCCATCGGCGCCAGCAACACACGCCCGCCAAGACTGACCGAACCAATACGCAATGCATCCGCCATAACGCTTCTGTACCTTAAAAACCGGCGGCACCATGACGGGCGGCAGCAGGAAAAATCAAGCCGCCGCACCCATCTGCGCAAACGCACGTCAGGCGGCGGGAAAAATCTCGGGCTGCACCCGGTTTTTGCCAGCGTCTTTGGCCAGATAGAGCGCCTGATCGGCCCGGGCCATCAACGCGGCGAGTGTTTCTGGGGATTCCGACCGCCATTGCGCAACCCCGATACTGAGGCTGACATGGACTTCGGTCTGGCCGACCATCAGTGCCGTAGCCGCCACCAGATCGCACATCCTTTGCGCCACCACCTGCGCGCCAGCCGCATCAGTCAGCGGCAGCAGAACGGCGAATTCGTCGCCACCGGTACGCCCCAGAACATCGCCCGCCCGCAAGCTGCTCTGCATCAGTGAGACGACATGGCGCAAACCATCATCCCCCGCAGCATGACCGTAATGGTCGTTAATCTGTTTAAAGCGATCAAAATCAACCTGCAGCAGGCTGAAGATCGTCTTGTGTCGCAGACCGCGCTGACGCTCGGTTTCGACGGCCATGAAGAAATAGCGCCGGTTGACGATTCCGGTCAGCGCATCTGTGCTGGCCTGCTCACAGAGAATTTCGTTGAGCCGGGAGATCTCCTGACTATGCCGCTCGGTTTTCTTGAGCGAGACAAAGATACCCCGGATATGCAGCGTCAACAGTGCCCCGACAATAAAAAGCAGACTGAACAGAATAGAACGGTCAAACTTGTGTTTGGCCAGACTGTTCAGATTGTGCGTCGCATAGACGTAAAACTTGCCATCACTGTAGCTGCGTGTTGCCGAAACATTTAAAGACGGATCCCCGCCCCACCGGATCAGATCTTCGCCCGCAAACTGACCAATGACCAGCCATTCCAGCGGTTCAAAGGACACGCGGCCATAACGGCGCATCCGCTCGGCCACAGACAGCTGGTTAACCCGTCCACCCGGCATCACACGCATAAAATGGACCGGATCATGGGTTGCAATCACCACACCATATTCATCGGTGACAAAGGCATTTTTATCTGCAATGGCCGCATTGATGGGTGACAGATCGATCTTGGCGGCAACAAGACCGATCCGGCGCTTTCCGACCAGAACCGGGGCAACATGAAATAACCCAGGCTCAGTTGGCCACACACCGAACCACGTTTTATTGCCGGAAACTGCACCATCAAGCAGATAAGAAAAACGCCGTCCCTCACAGGTCCATTTGACCCGGTATAAAAAGCCAGCCACCGCCAGACAGTGGCCTTCGTTGGTCAGGACCATGATGTTCTTGATAGTGCCGCTTGCCGCCAGCCCGGCAAGTTGCATGGGCAACAGATGATCATCTGGTAAGCGGAAGTTGGGAACGCTCCTTCCTTCGGCGCGCAGCTTTTCCGCTGCACGTTTGGCATCCGCTTCAAGCAGCGGCCCGATGGTGGAAGGCATCAAGGCCAGAATGTCGGGAACCGTGCGCAGAGTATCCAGATGATGGTCCATCGAACTGGAAACCATCTCTGCACTTAAATTGACTTGCTCTTTGGCATCATGAACCTCGTTCACCATGCGGGCACGCATCAGGAACCCGGTCAGGAACCACATCGACACAGCCCAGAAGACGACGATGATAACAACCGCGAAGAATTCCTGCCCCATCCACCGCGGGCGCTGCCATTTGAAACGCTGCGGGCGAAACGAAAAAGCGGTCGCAGGGCCACCCGACATCCCGGTATCGGCCATGACGGATAATAGTGTGGTACTCCGTACGCCTTGCATCGCGGGGTGCCTCAAAGAAGCGGCTATTTGGGGTGCTAAACGCAATAACCATCCGGCTAAACGGCACTGGCGCCATTTCTGGCGC
>JBAVPS010000371.1:0-7381 GCA_049693315.1 Rhizomicrobium sp.
GCAGATAGCATTGCGCCAGCCCTGCCACCGCTTTGGGGTGGCCGGGATCTTCGTGCAGCACATGGGCATAGCCCTGTGCTGCGGTACCGATATCGCCCGCCGCCAAGGCTTCAGCGGCGGCGGTCAGAACCTCCTCGGTATGATCGCCCGCGGGATCGCCACCCATTTTGATCAGCCCGTCGACAAAAGTTTTAAGCTGGCTTTCCGGCAATGCGCCCATGAAGGCATCGACCGGGCGGCCTTCAAAAAAGGCATAGACCGTCGGAATCGACTGAATGCGCAACTGCTGCGCAATGGCCTGATTTTCGTCGACGTTGATCTTGACCAGCTTGACCCTGCCCTTGGCGGCGGTGACCAGCTTTTCTAGGCTGGGGCCAAGCTGCTTGCACGGGCCGCACCAGGGTGCCCAGAAATCAACAATGACCGGGACGGTTTTCGAGGCTTCGAGCACATCGGCGGCGAAGGTTTCGATCGAGCCTTCCTTGATAAGGCCATCGGCCGCCGCTGCCGGGGTCGGTGCCGCATGTCCCCCCAATCCGATCAATGCCATTTTCGTAATCCTTATGCCTGATACCACCCCAAAATGGGGTGTGGCGGGGCGAAAGAAAAGCCCCTACATACGTTTACCGTACCTTCTTAGCCGAACGCAGCCAGTCGGCGGCGCAAGCGATCGCGTAAGGCGGGCCATTCGTCGGCCAGAACGGAATAATAGACGCTGTCCCGAAAACGGCCCTGGGCCAGCCACATATGCTGGCGCAGAATCCCCTCCTCGGTGGCGCCGAGCTTGCGCAGCGCGGCGCGCGAGCGGGCATTTTTGGCGTCGGCCTTGAATTCCACCCGGTTGAAGCCGCCCTCAAAGGCGGTTTCCAGCATCAGCTGCATGGTTTCGGGGTTGACCATGGAGCCCTGAACTTCGGGGCGGTACCAGATCGTGCCGATCTCCAGCCGGGCATGTTCGGCGGCAATGGCCATGAAGGCGGCGGACCCGACAATGGCCTCGGCATTTTTGCCCTCCCCAAGGCGGTAAACGGCATAGACCAGTTGCTCGCCCACAGCCATGGCGGCGGCCTGTGCGGTAAGCTTGCCGCGATATCCGGTTTCGGCATCAATGGGCATGTATTTCCACAGGGCGGGATCGGACCCGGCGGCAATCAACCCTTCGTAATGGCGCGGTTCCAGCGGTTCCAGGCGGACATATTGGCCGGTGAGAATCCGTGGCTCCAGCTTGGCTGCGGGCATTTTACGTCCTTCTATTTTTTTCCGGTCAAAAGCGTGACCGGCACAGCCTCGCCCATGGCACGATACCCCGCAGGCGAAGGATGAAGATGATCGCCTGAATCGAAGGCGGGAATGAGGCGGTCGGGATGCGCCGGGTCGCGCACCACCGCGTCGAAATCGACCACGGCGTCAAAATGGCCTGGGGTCCTGATCCAGCCATTGATCTGTTGGCGGTCGGCTTCGCTGGCCGCGCCGGGGTGATAATAGTCCGATCCGATGAACGGGGTAATCGTAGCTCCGATCACTTTTAGCCCTGCGGCATGGGCCCGGTCGATAAACTGGCGATAGGCCCCGACGATCTCGGCCACTTTGGCGCTATGGTCTTCCTCGCTGGTGGCGGTATCGATATGGCGCATGCCCAGATCGTTGATGCCTTCGAGCAGGATCACCGCATGTACGCCGCTCATCGCCAGCACATCGCGGTCAAAGCGGGCCAGCGCGTTGGGGCCGGTGTGATCGTATAACAGCCGGTTGCCGCCAATGCCCAGATTAAGCACGCCGGTATTTTTAAGGCGCGCGGCCAGTGTGTCGGGCCAGCGGTTGTTGGCGTTGGTGGTGCTGGCATATCCATCGGTGATCGAATCACCGAATGTCACCACGGCGGATGCCTTGGGCGCCACTACATCGACAGCGGCAATCTGGAACCAGTGATCAGTTTTTTTAGGGGCGTTCAGATCCGCGTCGGCGGTGTGATTGCCGGTGACCAGAAAAGATGTGGTGCGCGAGCCGGGATGGCCGGTCACCCCGACCGGGGCATTGGCGTAATACAGGCTGATGGCCAGGTCGCTTTGGGCTGTAACCGGCAGATCAACCGGGTCTGACAGATAGTCGGCCCCGGCAGGAATGGTGACATCGGCCTTGCCGTTGAAGGTAACGGCGCGGTCGCTGGCCGGATCAATCGCCGCCACACCCGAAGCCCTGGCATGGGCGACATGAACGGCGGCAATGTGCAGGGGGGCGGCACCAAAGGCGTTGGACAGCCGCAGTCGCAGCCGATCACCGCTTAAGGTCAGGCGCACGGTCTGGCGCAAGGTGGTGTTCGGCCAGCTTTCCTCACCCACCCCGGCGGCCGGATCGGCCGACATCTGGGCCGAGGCCCAACTGCCCACCCAGGCATCACTTCTGGTGGCGGCCTGTACGGTGGCCGACAGGGTTGTGCAGGCAGCAAAGATAATAGCGGCCGCAACGGCCCAACGCGCACCCTTCATGTCCCCCACGAACTCCCTCATTTTTACTATGTTTAACACGAAGGGTAGCATGCCCGCACGACGGTTCAACCCAGGCTTTATGAAACCCTGTTTATTTTGTCTGAGTTTTTTGCCAAAGTTCGGGCAAACCACGCTAAAAAACTGCGTCGGATCGACGGGGAGAAAATCGTATGCGTAAAAGATCTGTGGCGGGGCTGATGATCGGCCTCGGGCTGGTGGTGTCAGCAGCACTCTGTGCGGCGCAGAGCAGTCTGCCGCTGGCAGAATCGAAGATCGCCGCCGCGCGTTTTGGTGCTGACGCCCCCTGGTACGAAAGCAATATTCCCTTCTTCGCCTCGTCCGATCCGCTGCTCGACCAGATTTATTATTACCGCTGGCAGATTTTCCGCGCCCATCAGCGCGATCTGGGGGCGCGGGGCTATATCTCGACCGAGTTTCTCGATGATGTCGGCTGGCAGCTTAATCCGTGGGCCAGTCTGAACGACGCCACCGGCTTTCATATTGCCGAGGGGCGCTGGCTACGCGACCGCCGGTACGCCGGTGACTATATCGATTTCATGTATGACGGCGGCAACGACCGCCATTTTTCCGAAGCGATCGCGGCGGCGGCCTATGATCGCTATCTGGTCGATGGCGACAATGTGGCGGTGCAGAAAAACCTTGCGGCGATGAAAAAGATCTACGCCGCCTGGGATGACCATTTCGATGCGAAGATGGGGCTATATTGGGTCGAGCCGATTGCCGATGCTACCGAATACACCATTGCGTCAATTGATGCGTCGGGTGGCAAGGATGGTTTTTTGCGCGGCTTTGCCTTTCGCCCCACCATCAACAGCTACATGATCGCCAATGCGCGGGCGATTGCGGCTTTGTCGAAGCTGGCTGGCGATGAAGCCGGGGCTAAAGACTATGCGGGTAAAGCGGAAGTCTTGCGCAAGGCCATGGTCGAAAAGCTGTGGAGTGTGAAACTTAACCACTTCATTGATCTGTACAAGGAAAATAACGCTTTTGTAAAATATGGCGAACCAATTCGCGGCCGCGAGTTGGCGGGGTACCTGCCCTGGACCTACGCCGTTGCCCCCGATGATGGTGTGCATGCCAAGGCGTGGGCCTATCTGCTGGACCGGGCAGGGCTCGCCGGACCTTATGGCCTTCGCACGGTTGGGCCGGATTATGAATATTACATGCGGCAGTATCGTTACGATTGGGCCACGAAGTTACGGGAATGTCAGTGGAATGGCCCGGTCTGGCCGTTCCAGACCACGCAGGTGCTGACCGGCATGGCCAATCTGTTGCAGGCGTATCATCAGGCCGATGTAACGCGGGCAGATTACATGCGGCTGTTACGACAGTATGCAGCGTTGCATCTGAAAAATGGGCAGCCGGATCTGGAAGAAGATTATGATCCGGCGACCGGTCAGGCGATTGTCGGGTTGGCGCGCAGCCACCATTACTTCCATTCCGGCTTTGACGATCTGATCATTTCCGGTCTGGTGGGGCTTCGTCCCGCAGCGGATAACACGCTGGTGATCGATCCGCTGGTGCCCGAGAGTGGGCCGCAAAGCTTAAGCTATTTTGTTTTGCAGAATGTGCCCTATCACGGCCATCTGGTGACGGTGCTGTTTGATGCCACAGGTAAGCAGTATGGTCGGGGTAAGGGTTTACGCGTGCTGGTCGATGGCACGGTTGCCGCCCATTCGGACCGGCTGGCGCGGTTGATGGTGCCGCTGACCCCGCGCCAACCCGTTCCGGTGACGCGCCGCATTGATCTGGCAATGAATATGGTGCCCGATCAGTTCCCCAAGGGGGCTGCCTCGGTCAATGCGGATATCAAGGCACTGCATCAGGCCCTCGATGGTCGGGTGTGGTTCTTCCCCGAAATTGCCAATGGTTGGGATGTGCCCAAGGGGGCGGGGGGTGAGCAATGGTTCGCCGTCGATTTCGGTAAAGAGGTTTCGCTCACCGCCACCGAGCTCAGCTTCTTTGCTGGCGCAGGCTATGGTGCACCGGCCACCTATCGGGTTGAAGCGTGGGTTGGGGAACGGTGGGTGACGGTAAGTGAAAACACCAGGCCGTTTGCCGGTGGCGTCAACGCCGATCGCTTTGCCCCGGTCAAAACGACCAGGCTGCGCGCAGTGTTTAAAACGCCAACCGATAAAGCGATGCGGCTGATCGAGCTGAAGGCGTTTTAGCACACTTCATCAGTCCGCCTTTACCGGCATTGGTAGAATGATCGGATCGTGGCCGGTGGATTTGAGGAAGTGGATGATATCTTCCGGCGCAATGGCGGTGGTGCGGTCATTGCGCATGGGGTGAAAATTGACCGGATTGATGTGCAGCAAGGCTTCATCCAGCACCATGCGCACTTTGCCCGCAGTGTCATTCATCACGGCAAAGGCATTGACCGCGCCCGGTGCGATGCCCAGCGTTGTAATCAAAAGCTCCGGATTTCCAAACGAAAAACGCGGTGCGCCAAGCTGTTTTGCCAGCGCTTTTAAGTCGAGCCGGGTATCGGACAACAGACTGACCAGCCACAGACCACCCTTCTGATCTTTTAAAAACAGATTTTTGGTGTGGGCGCCGCTGATGGTTTTGTAGAGGCCGGCAGATTCTTCAACGGTGAATACTGCGCGGTGCTGATGGGTGTGCCAGGTGATGTCCAGGGCCTGCAACGCCGCGTATACCTTGCGCTCCCGGATATCTGGTTCAGGAAGCGTGTTCTCTGTCAGGTTTTGTTCGCTGTTCATGTCACTGTACGCCTTACGAAAGCTTGCGATAAAGATCTTCCTGCGGGTGAAGTATCGGTCTTGCAACTGCATAAAAAGGCATCGCTTTGCACGGTATTGTGCCACCACTAAAGGTATAGTTTAACAAAGCGTCATCAGAATAACACAGATGCGCTGCAATCGCTTTTTGCTCACTGCTGCTGTGGTGTGCCGTAATTGACGCAAGCATTCCGCATCGGGAACAACCACGCAATGAAGCGTACTTTGGGATAGTGCGCGCAAAATGCGAGGGATTAATGCGTATTACCGCGAGAATGACTGAGATTCTCCTTCTGTCAGCGGCAGCGCTGGCGCTGGTGCCGGCATCGGCCAGCGCAGACGAAATTGAAAAAGTGGTGGTGACGGCGCAGCGCTACCAGCAGGATGTGCAGGATGTGCCGCTGTCGGTATCGGCTTTAAGCGGTGACAAGGTCGAACAGATCTTTGAATCCGGTCAGGATATCAAGGCAATCGCCAACCACATTCCCGGCGTGTATGCCGAATCTTCCAATGGCCGTCTGGCGCCGCGCTTCTACATCCGTGGGCTTGGCAACACCGATTTTGACCTGTCTGCCTCGCAGCCGGTGTCGATCATCTATGATGATGTGGTGATGGAAAACGCCATTCTGAAAAGCTCGCCGATCTACGACATTGATGATGTCGAGGTTTCGCGTGGGCCGCAGGGCACGCTGTTTGGCCGCAACACCACGGCGGGTGTGATCAAATTCACCAGCAAGAAACCGACCGATACGTTCGAGGGTGACGCCACGGCGTCTTACGGTTCGCTCGGCACCACCAATGTGGAAGCCGCCGTCGGTGGCCCGCTGATGGACAAAGTGTCGTTCCGCATTTCCGGTCTGTGGCAGCATCGCGATAATTATATCGATAATGCCTATACCGGTGAAGATAATGCACTGGGTGGTTACAATGAACGGGCCGGCCGCATTCAGCTGCTGATCAAGCCGGACGAAAACCTCAGCATACTGCTCAATGTCCATGGGCGTTCGCTGGATGGTACGGCGGCGATGTTCCGCGCCAACATTCTGGATGCTGGCAGCAACAAGCTGAACAGCAACTATGTCTGGGATAAGGTCTGGTACAACAGCACCGCCAACAATCCGCAGCGCTATGACGGTGTCGGCACCAATGCCAATGTGACCTATGATTTTGGCCCGGTTACGCTGACCTCTATCACCGGGTATGAAGAAACCCACGGCTACAGCCATGGCGATGTCGATGGTGGTAATGCGACCGGCCCAGGGACCATTCCGTTCCAGTCGGAATCGCAGGATGGTCTGACCTATCTGCATCAGTTCACGCAGGAAATGCATCTGGCATCCAATGATGCCGGGCGTCTGTTCTGGCAGGTCGGCGGGCTCTACTACAGTACCGATTACGAAAATGCCACGCACACCTTTCCGGGCGTGACCTATGTCGATTACAGCAATGTTTCCTGGGCGCTGTTTGGTCAGGCGCATTACATGATCACGGATGCGCTGACCATTACCGGCGGTTTGCGCTGGACGTCTGACGTTAAGGGTATGACGGCGCATGGTGACGGCGGCTCGGTCAAAGATCCGGTCAAGACCATGGGCAATAATGTCAGCTGGGATATGACTATCGACTATGCCTTCAATGAAGATGTGAAGGCCTATGCCCGTGTGGCAACCGGCTTCCGCGCCCCGTCGATACAGGGCCGCAACATCGCGTTTGGTTCAGGCTATTCGACCGCGCGTTCGGAAACCATCACGTCGTATGAGATGGGCCTTAAGTCGGAGCTGTTTGATCATTCGCTGCGCTTCAACGTCGACGCTTTCAGCTACTATGTCCATAATATGCAGTTTACGGCAATTGGTGGGGCGAGCAATTCCGCCGTGCTGATGAACGCCCGTGGCGGTGTGGCTTATGGTATGGAAGCCGACGCTGAATATCGGCCGATCGATAATCTGTCCTTCACGCTGGGCGGCAGCTATACCAAGACGATGATCCGCGACAGCGCGCTGAAAACCGCGGTTTGCGCTTTGTGCACGGTGACGGATAAGACCGATAGCTCGGGCAATGCCTATCTGAACAATAACCCGTTCCCACAGGCCCCGGAATTCATGCTGACCTTCACGGCCAGTTATGATT
>JBAVPS010000372.1:0-5374 GCA_049693315.1 Rhizomicrobium sp.
GGACATGCGCTCCCGACTTGCCTAAAAGACGCCACCTCAACGCGGCTGAATCAGCCGCCGGGGCCCAGGTAGCTCAGTCGGTAGAGCAGAGGATTGAAAATCCTCGTGTCGGTGGTTCGATTCCGCCCCTGGGCACCACTCATTCCAAACAAAATCAAATTATTACTCGGCGGTCTTCACCAGACGAAATACCTGTCTGATGCATCAGCATACCGACTTCAGCGCGAATAAAGAGCCTTTGGCACCGTGTTTCTTTCCGGGATTACGCTGACTGATTGCATCGGTAACAGACCCCGTCCGAGTGATAGATTGAAACCACCTTCCCGCGCCCTCACCACACTGTGACGGGCTTTATGTTTCTTGATTTTTCCAGGATACGCGCCGGAGAAACAATGGTACAATTCAACCTATACAGGTAAGAATCGTATGGGGGCCAAATGCACAGTGCCGACCTTTCCGGCGGAAAGGCAGCCGCAACCACAAAGTGGCATTTGGCTGGATACCCGATGTTATTATGGTTAATTTTTGTCAATCTTGTGGTCTGGGCCATAGCTTTGGCCGTGTTTCACCGCTTTCCGCTGCTGCTGGGCACGGCCCTGATCGCCTACAGCTTCGGCCTCAGGCACGCCTTTGACGCCGACCACATCGCCGCCATCGATAACACCATCCGCAAGCTGGTTGCCGCCGGGCAGCGCCCCATCAGCATCGGCCTCTATTTTTCCTTAGGCCATTCGACGGTGGTCTTTCTGCTGTCCGCCCTTGTTGCGGTCTTCGCCAGTTTGGCGATCCGCACCAACTATGGTGCTTTTGCGCAGATCGGTGAGGTCGCCGGCACACTAATCTCTGCCGGACTGCTGTTTGCCATTGGCATAAGCAATGCCGCCATTCTCACCGGGGTGCTTCGGGCACTGGTCAAGGTCCGGCTGGGCGCGGTTTATGCAGAAGATCAGCTTGCACAGTTAATTTCAGGACGCGGACTGTTGGCCAGTCTGTTCCGGCGAATTTTCACATTGGTCAGCAAAAGCTGGCATGTCTATTTCATCGGGCTGCTGTTCGGGCTCGGCTTCGATACGGCGACGGAGATCGGCCTGATTGGCATGTCAGCAGCAGAGGCAACCAAGGGCCTGCCATTGCTGTCGATAATGGTGTTTCCACTGTTATTTGCCGCCGGAATGGCGCTGGTCGATTCCATTGACAGCGTGCTGATGGTCAGCACTTACACCCCACGCATTGCAACGCCAGTCTGGAAACTGACCTACAACGCAATCGTCACATCACTGTCGGTGGTCATGGCTTTTTCTGTTGGCGGCATAGAATTGGCTGAGTTGCTGCAGGAAAAAATCGTCCTGACCGGACCGACCGGACATTGGATCGAAACAATCGGCCGATACATGGGTTGGGCTGGGTTTGCCATCGTCGGATTATTTGCTGCCATCTGGGCTATTACCCAGATTGGTATGCGGTATGCCCCTGAAAAATCCGCGATTGCCAATGGAATCCTAAATCGCAAGCCAGATTAAGCGTTACGAACATGCGTACTTACCGCGTAGCAGTTTTCGTTTTGCATTCAGTGCAAACACATAACCGGTGCGATGGAAGCGCCCGTTACGTGTGGTGACGAAGTGGCTTCCACTCGGAACGCGCAGCATCCGTGGCGTGAGACAGTGTTCCACTTCAATGCGTCGAGGCGCAGCCATGCTGCATAAAACTGTTTCGTCGAGGAGATATGCCTATGACCGTGGGCCCCACAGACATCGAGCTGACTGACCGGCCAAAAAATAGCACCGAAACATTCTATGATGTTATTAGGCGTCAGGGAATTTCCCGACGTGCCTTCAACGCATTCTGCGCCATGACGGCCGCTTCGCTTGGCCTGGCCCCGTCTTATGCCGCCGAAATTGCCCATGCCATGGAAACCAAGCCGCGCATTCCCGTGCTGTGGGTGCATGGGCTGGAGTGCACCTGCTGCTCGGAAAGCTTTATCAGGTCGGCCCACCCGCTGGCCAAAGATGTCGTGCTGTCAATGATCTCGCTGGATTATGACGACACGCTGATGGCCGCTGCAGGGACGCAGGCCGAAGCCATTCTTTCAGAAATCACCACGAAATATAAAGGCAATTACATTGTCGCGGTGGAAGGCAATCCGCCACTTAATGAAGATGGCATGTATTGCATCATTGGTGGCCGCCCCTTTGTCGAGCAGTTGAAAGAAGTGTGCAAGGATGCCATGGCCGTGATCGCCTGGGGCTCCTGCGCGTCATGGGGCTGTGTGCAATCGGCGCGCCCCAATCCGACCGGCGCTACCCCCGTGCACAAGGTCATCACCGACAAGCCGATCATCAATGTGCCCGGCTGCCCGCCGATTGCCGAGGTGATGACAGGGGTCATCAGCTACATCCTCACCTTTGGCCGGCTGCCCGAGCTGGACTCGCAGAAGCGGCCCAAGATGTTTTACGGCCAGCGGATTCACGACAAATGCTATCGCCGGCCGCATTTTGATGCCGGGCAATTCGTTGAAAAATTCGACGATGAAAATGCCCGAAAGGCTTATTGCCTTTATAAAATGGGCTGCCGGGGACCGACGACCTACAATTCCTGCTCCACTGTGCGTTGGAACGATGGTGTGTCATTCCCGATCCAAAGCGGCCATGGCTGCCTTGGCTGCTCCGAGGTCGATTTCTGGGATAACGGCCCGTTCTATCAGCGTCTGCAGAATATTCCACAATTCGGTATTGAAGCGACCGCCGACGAAATCGGCGGCACCGCTGCCGTTGTGGTTGGTGCCGCAGCGGCCACCCATGCCGTTATTTCGGCCTTGAGCCGCTTACGCAAAACGCCATCAAAGAAACCACAGCAAACACCTGCCGACAGCGATAAGACCGAGTGAGGGAGAAACAGATGACCGTACAAACGCCGAACGGCTTTACGCTTGACAACAGCGGCAAACGCATTGTCGTCGATCCCGTCACCCGCATTGAAGGCCATATGCGCGTCGAAGTGAATGTCGATGCCAACAACATTATCCGCAATGCCGTCTCAACCGGCACCATGTGGCGCGGGCTGGAAGTGATCCTGCGCGGGCGCGATCCGCGCGATGCCTGGGCCTTTACCGAGCGGATCTGTGGCGTATGCACTGGCACACACGCCCTCACCTCCGTGCGTACGGTCGAAGACGCGCTTGGCATTCAAATCCCTGAAAATGCCAACACCATCCGCAATCTGATGCAGCTGACCTTGCAAGTTCACGACCACCTTGTCCATTTCTATCACCTTCATGCGCTGGACTGGGTTGATGTCGTCTCGGCACTCAAGGCCGATCCCAAGGCAACATCGACACTGGCGCAATCGATCTCGTCCTGGCCGTTATCATCACCGGGGTATTTCCGTGATATTCAGGCCCGCCTCAAGGCATTTGTCGGCTCCGGGCAACTTGGCCCCTTCCGCAACGCCTATTGGGGGCACAAGGCCTATAAATTACCGCCAGAAGCCAATTTAATGGCGGTGGCACATTATCTCGAGGCCCTCGACTTCCAGAAAGAGATCGTCAAAATTCATACCGTTTTCGGCGGCAAGAATCCGCATCCCAACTGGCTGGTTGGCGGGGTGCCCTGTCCGATCAACCTTAATGATGTCGGCGCATCGGCCACCATCAATATGGAACGGCTCAATTTGGTCTCCTCGATCATTGACCAGATCAATGTCTTCGTCGATCAGGTCTATATCCCTGATGTTCTCGCCATCGCATCCTTCTATAAGGATTGGCTTTATGGTGGTGGTCTGTCGGGCAAGGCGGTGCTGTCTTATGGCTATATTCCCGACCACGCCAACGACTACACCACCAAGAACCTCATGCTGCCGCGCGGTGCCATCATCAATGGCAATCTGAACGAAGTGCATGACGTTGATTTGCGCGATCACAATGAAATTCAGGAATTTGTCTCCCACTCCTGGTACGCCTACCCCAATGAAGCCAAGGGGCTGCACCCGTTCGATGGCATTACCGAGCCGCATTTCGAGCTTGGCCCCAACGCCAAAGGCAGCAAAACCAATATTGAGGCGCTTGACGAAGCGGCGAAATATTCCTGGATCAAGGCCCCGCGCTGGAAGGGCCACGCTATGGAGGTGGGGCCGCTGGCACGCTGGGTTATTGGTTATGCCAAGGGTATTCCCGAATTCAAGGAACCGGTCGAAGCGACGCTGAAACAACTTGATCTGCCGGTATCGGCGCTGTTTTCCACACTGGGCCGCACTGCCGCCCGGGCGTTGGAAAGCCAGTGGGCGGCACGCAAGATGCGCTATTTCTTCGACAAGCTGATTGCGAACATCAAGGCTGGCGATTCCGTCACGGCGAATATGACAAAGTGGGAACCCGAAAGCTGGCCCGCGAAAGCACAGGGTGTCGGCTTCACTGAAGCGCCGCGCGGCGCTCTTGGGCACTGGATCAAGATTGAAGCGGGCAAGATCGCCTCCTATCAATGCGTTGTTCCGACCACCTGGAACGGTGGCCCGCGTGATCCCAGTGGCAATATCGGTGCCTTTGAAGCCTCGCTGATGAACACGCCGATGGCCGATCCGACCCAACCACTGGAAATTCTGCGGACAATCCATTCCTTTGACCCGTGCCTGGCCTGTTCGACGCATGTCATGAGTGACGATCAGCGCGAGCTGGCAAACGTCACCATCCGCTAGGAGGGATAAAATGAGCGACACACTCGGCCCCCACAGCGATGCAAAGGATTATGCGGCGGTGGACGGCCCCATCGGCACACCGCACGATGCCATCTATGTCTATGATCCGCCGCTGCGCTATTGGCACTGGATCAATGCGGGCTGCATCACGGTGCTTGCCCTGACCGGCTATTTCATCGGCAGCCCACCACCCAGCCTGACTGGCGAGGCATCGGGGCACTTTTTGTTCGGGTATATCCGCTTTGCCCATTTCACTGCCGGGCTGCTGCTGGTTGTGGCGTTTCTGGCCCGCATCTTCTGGGCCTTTTACGGCAACTTTTATGCCCGACAGATCTTCACCTTACCGGCCTTTGACAAAAACTGGTTCAAGGAGCTGTTATTTGAGTTTAAATGGTATCTGTTCCTTACCAAATGGCCTCGTAAATATATCGGGCATAATCCACTTGCCCATCTGTCGATGCTGTTCCTGCTTGTACTGCCGGTGATCTTCATGATCTTCACCGGACTGGCGCTCTATGCCGAGGGACTAGGCGTCAAAAGTTCGCTCTACGTCTTCACCCGCGCGGCGTTCTGGCTGTTTGGTGGTTCAATGCAGCTGCATACCTGGCATCATTGCGGCATGTGGGTCATTGTCACCTTCGTCATCATTCACGTCTACACAGCCCTTCGTGAAGAGGTGATGAGC
>JBAVPS010000373.1:0-2812 GCA_049693315.1 Rhizomicrobium sp.
CCTGGCAGACCGATGCAGGAACAGACAATCCCCCACCCGACACCGCGCGGGAGCAAGACGGCATGACCACCATCTTCCTTGCCAGACCACACCCCCAAAATGGCCCCGCCCATATCGCCAGGGTCGATGCCGACATAGACACCGATGGTACCGCACATTACGGACCATCCGCCGATTACCGCATACTGGCCGCCCCGGCAGGCAGCTATGGCATGACGGCAGAGGAAGCTCAGGCAATTTTCGATCACACACACCAGCGCCCACAACCGCTTTACGCCATCACCACCCTGCCGGACGCTGCCCCCACCCCAGAGACAAGTGTTGCGGTATCAACCGGTCAGCCCGCGCCAAAACGCTGGGAACATTCGGTAACCATCGAAGACCGCCGCACCTGCGCCCACATTGCCGCGGACACCTGCCATATGCTGATCCGTCCGCTGGGCGAATTCAGCCGCAAGGGTGGCACCTGCAGGGGCAACAGCTATACCGGTGTTGCCGGTGCACGGCCGGGTGATCTGATCTGGGTGAAAGAACCCTTCACACTCTATCGCCCCCGCCGCCATGGCGGCGAAGGGTTTATCGCCACCGCGGCAGACGAGGCCGCCACGGCGGCTGGCATGCGCCGCACCAATGCAGGCTGGCAGAGCTTTGACTGGAACACCGATTACCACCAAGCCACACGCCAGGCCGCGACCATGGCCCGCTACCAGTCACGCATGACCCTGGTGGTCACCCGCATACGCACGGGCCGCAACAGTGTGGCGCTGTCGCAACTAACCGACGCGGATGCACATCAGGCAGGATTCCGCGGCGATGCGGCGGCTGACCAGTTGCTGGCCCACCTGCGCACCACCACCGACGAACGCGCTTTCGGGGTGAACCCGTATATGGTGCTGGTCGAATTTGTGGCGTACCGGGCCAATATCGACGATATGACCCGATGGCTCAAACCCATGCCGCAGCACGCGGAACCAGGTAGCGCCAGAACATCAGGCGAGGCTGCCGCGAACACCTGGAATACGGCAACGCAGATCCGCCGCAAACTGCCCCATGAAATCTCGGCATTGCAAACGCTTGCCGCCGGGGAGCCGACACGATGATGCACCATGGCGCCATCCGCCTGATCCTTGCCGCCGTCGCCACGGTCTACGGGCTGGATCCGAAATCCCTGCGCACCCGCAACGCCTGCCATGCCGTCAGCCATCCGCGCCAGGTTGCCGCGTTACTGGCCCGCACCCTGACTGACCAGACCTTGCCGCAGATTGCCCACCAACTGGGCTATATCGACCACACCACAGTGCTCTACGGCCAGCGCGCCGCTGAGCGGCGCATGATGGCGGATCCGGTGCTGGCTGGCACTGTGGCGGACCTCGCCAGAATTGTGACCGGGATGGACCGCTTCAGCTGGCCACCCAACCTGCGCACACCCTTCCTGACACTGGCAAATCTCGCAGACAATACGCACCGCCCACCGCACGACGTTGCTGCTGCCCTGCGCCACGCCCTGACAGATGAAAAACGCCTGGCAGAAGCCGGGTTTCCACCCCGGCGGCCACCCGCTGCACCACCCGCCGCCCCACACACCGCACACACATCACGATGCGCCACCGAAGCGGCACCGCTGCCCATCCTTCAATTCATCGAAACCCACCCGGCCCGGACCACCTTAAAAGCAATGACGATGCGTGACGGCAGCAAAGCCGGATCGGCGCGGACCGATGGCGCCACCTGCGCGGATCAGCATACCCGCACAGCAGGCACCAACCTCATGGCAGCGGTGCAAAGCACGCGCAACACCACCAGCAAGACTGCCAGCCTCAAAACACACCTTGTACCGGATGGAGATGCACCATGATCGACCAGTATCTGACCTTCAAGGATCTCGTGCAGCGCGGCCTGTTCACGAATCGCCACACGCTGCAGCATGCCATTCAGACGTATGGCTTCCCCCAGCCCTATCAGCTGGGTGAACGACGCGTGGTTTGGTCTGCCAGCGAGG
This sequence comes from Rhizomicrobium sp., assembly GCA_049693315.1. GTDB lineage: Bacteria > Pseudomonadota > Alphaproteobacteria > Micropepsales > Micropepsaceae > Rhizomicrobium. Next base: position 2,000 of record JBAVPS010000373.1, read on the forward strand.
TAAACCAATGGCTAGCCACACGGAAAAAGCCCGCCGCACTTCAGTCTGAGCAGGAAGCGGCAGCAGCCGCATAAACAAAAATGCCGGGGCAAACCCCGGCGAATATGATTCTGGATGAAGTGTGATGAACTGGAAGAACGCCCTGCAATGTTACCCCAATGTTACCCCGAGCTGTTACCCCAGCATCACTTTTCGACCCAACCCTTTGATTTAATGGTCGGGGCGAGAGGATTCGAACCTCCGACCCTCTGCTCCCAAAGCAGATGCGCTACCAGACTGCGCTACGCCCCGACGTCAGGCAACAGGTACACGAAAGCCGGTACCCGCATCAACCCGTATCATTTCTTCTTTGCAAATATTGACGACAGAACCTTGTCGCCCGGCTTAATTCCAAGCTCGCTTGCCCGGCCGCCATTCAGCTCCAGCACGGCCTGAACCGGCTCTACCGAAGGAATCGGGGTTTCTGAATAGGGTGTGGCGCTGGCAACGATGGCCGCAATGGTGCCATCGGCCCGGATAAATAGCATATCAAGCGGAAGCGGGGTGTTCTTCATCCAGAACGCCACGTCCTGTGGCGTGTGATAGTCGAACAGCATACCGGAATCAGGCGGCAAATCCGTCCGTTCCATCAGACCATGCGCCCGCGAGGCCGGGTCGGCGGCAATTTCAACCGATAAACTATGCGATCCGTTGGCTGCTATAATTTGTATCTGTTCAACCGGCAGGTTCGTATGTGAACCACCGTGAGAACAGGCACAAAGGAACAAAAAGGCGAAACAAACAGCCCAAAATGGACGCATAGCTACCCTACCG
>JBAVPS010000374.1:0-7900 GCA_049693315.1 Rhizomicrobium sp.
CCCAAAGTCGCCACCAAGAAAACCGCCGCCAAGGTTGTGGCGAAGAAGGTTCCGGTTAAGCGCGTCAAAAAGGCGGCGGCACCCAAGCCCGTCCCCGAGACCGCTGAACTGCTAACGGATGATCTGATTGTTGAAACGCTGCCGGAAACCCCGGTGGTGGATCAGACGCCCGAGACCGGGTTTGAGACCGCACCGGTTAAAACCGCACCGGTCATCACGCCGAATATGCCGGTGCTGCTTGAACGCATCATCGTGTCGCTGGATGGTGACAAGGCCGAGAATATCGTTCCCATCGAGCTGACCGGCCGTTCGGCCCTGTGCGATTGGATGGTGGTGGCCACCGGTACATCGACACGACACGTCGCCTCGATGGCCGAACATCTGGTCCAGCGCTTGAAAGAGACCGGCTACAGCGTCCGCCCGCCCAGTGGCGTGGGCCAGGGCGACTGGGCACTGGTCGATGCCGGCGATGTCATCGTGCATATCTTCCGCCCGGAAGTGCGCACCTATTACGACATCGAGGGTATGTGGTCGGTTCCCGAACCGGAAAAAGCACCGAAGCCGCAACGCGCCCCCCGCAAGGGAGCCAAAAGGTAAATGCGGCTGACGATACTGGCGGTCGGATTTGCGCGTGGCACACCACAGGGCGATCTGGTGGACGATTTCGTCCACCGCGCCCGGCAAATGGGCCGCCAGCTCGGCTTTACCGCGGTCGACGTCATTGAAGTGCCGGTCTCCAAGCACCGCGAGGAGACAAAGCGCATGGCCGAGGAAGCTGAAAAACTGGCGGCCCGTGTGCCGGATGCCGCCCATATCGTCTTACTGGATGCGCGCGGCAAAGGCATGACGTCGGAAGCCTTTGCCGAGTTCATCGGAGCCTTGCGCGATGCCGGCACACAGGATCTGTGTTTTGTCATCGGCGGGCCGGATGGTCTGGCGACGTTACCGGGCAAACATTCCGGCCGCTCGCTCGCCTTTGGTCAGCAGATCTGGCCGCATCTTCTGGTGCGCGTCATGCTGACCGAGCAGGTCTATCGGGCCATGACCATTCTGGCCGGGCACCCGTATCACCGCGCCTGAAACAGCCATCTTTGAGAAGTCCCAAACAGGGACTTCTCATCGTACCCCCAGCTTAATCATCAAATTGAAACAGCTCATCAATCGTTACCGCCAGCGTTTTGGCCACAGCATGGGCCAGCGCCAGTGACGGGTTATATTTGCCCTGTTCCAAAAACACGATGGTCTCGCGCCGCACGCCACAGCGTTCAGCAAGTTCGCCCTGTGTCATGTCACAGGCGTAACGCAATTGCTTGATCCGGTTTGTCATCATCCGCGCGGGCCGGGGCAGGGCGTGACGGGCGCCGCCTGCGCCGGATGACCATGAGCCACCCACTTTCCTTGTACACACATCCAGTCATCCTCGCCGGAGAGAATACGCAGCACCGTAACGATTGTGAAAAGGAGGGCCAGAACGGCGGCAATGGAAAACAGCACCGCGTACCTGCCGTCAGGAAAGTGATGCTGGTAAAAACACACCAGAGCGTAAAACACGCCCAGTCCAATTACGGCACAGCACAGCGTTGCGGCAATCACCGTGAACAGTGGATTATGATCTGCGAAAATGAACAGCAGCAGCGCGGCACCAAGCCCAACCCAGACAAAAGTCTGCACCACACATTGCGCCACACGGCCTGCGATTTGTCTGTCACGTTCGTCCGACAGAAGCGCACTGGTCTGCCGCCTGAGTGCCATCAGGATTTGCAGGCCAGCTAAAATCGCTGCCGCCATCACCCAATAGACTTTTCCGCTAAGCGCCAGAGAGCAGCCCGCCACAGCAAGCATTGCGGTCAGAAACGACACATACCGGTAGCTTTTCCGTGTCATCTTTTCGCCTGTTAGAATTATCGCACACCCGAGGTGTTATATAAATCTAACACACCCATCAAGGGTATTTTTTTCAGGTGGACACTCGCTGCCGTTTTTTCAAAATATTCTCAAGGTAGTCGCACATTCGTGACTGGTAGCAGAGAGCAACACACGCCAATATCATCCCATAATATGGGAGGGCGTTTCGTGTATAAAATTATCAGCGCATTTTGCGCCGGATTGCTGATCTGTGGCGCCGGGCAAAGCCTGGCCCAAAGTCAGGGGGCCACCCAAGCGGTCGGCCCCGACGATCCGGCCCGGGCACAAATCAAACCCATTACGGCAAAAAAAATCATTCTGGTTGGCGATTCCACCGTGGCGTTGCGCGGTGGCTGGGGCCCGGCCTTTTGCGCCAACCACGCCACACAGGGGCTGACATGCGTTAATCTGGCCCGGGGCGGGCGTTCCAGCTTCAGCTTCCGGGCCGAAGGTTCATGGGATCTGGCGCTGAAAGAAATCCACACCGGGGGCTACACCCAAACCTATGTGCTGTTCCAGTTCGGCCATAACGACCAGCCGGGCAAGCCGGGCCGTTCAACCGACCTGAAAACCGAATTTCCTGCCAATATGGCCCGTTATGTCGAGGAAACACGTGCCGCAGGGGCGATTCCGGTTCTGGTTACACCGCTGACCCGCCGCATATTCCGCAGCGGTCATCTTGACGACAGTCTGGGCCCCTGGGCCGAAACAGTGCGCAAAGTTGCCGCCGACCTGCATGTGCCACTGGTTGATCTGTATGCCCGCAGCAGTGCCGCGGTGCAGACGATGGGTGCGGCCAGGGCCACCGAAATGGCGATGGCACCGCCCACCCATGAGGTTCTGGCCGCCGCCGAAACCGGCACCACAGCAGGCCTCAAAGGCCAGCCCAACACGTCTGTACAGCCCGACATGGTCGCCGCACAGGATAATGCCGCGGTGGAACCGGTGGGGGCCCCCAGCGGCACCTTCGATTACACCCATCTGGGCGCTAAGGGGGCGGAGTATTTTGCCAATATCGTCGCCTATGAGCTGGCCAAAGCAGTTCCCGCCCTGCGCCCCGAGCTTTATGCCGATCGGGCGACCAGCGGCCCGCAAATCGTATCGCGTCTGACACCACCGCCTGCGGGCGAGCAGAAAGCTGCCGCCATCGTCCGCATTGCCCCCTACCGCTATAACGACATTCTGTGGGAGAACGACCGCACCGCCCACCGGATCTATGCCAGGGCGCTGGAGGTGGCGGAGCCGCCATCAGGTTCCGGTATCGACGTCTGGGGCAAGAACGTCCGCTATCCCTTTATGGAACGCCAGCTCAAAACCGGTGATCAGCACAGCTATCATGGCGAGGGGCTGGATTTTTACGATGTCGGTTCGGGCCGTGGCATGGGCGGTTTGGGCATCTGGGACGACAATCAGTTGTGGGTTTCGCGCAATTACCAAAGCGCGGAAATTCTCAACCCCGGCCCCAAAGAGGCGCGCTTTGTCGTGCATTACGCCCCATGGCCCGTTGGGGTGAACCGCAAGGTGTGGGAAAGCCGGATTTTCTCTCTCAAAACCGGCACCAGCTTCACCCGCATGATTTCAACGGTTTCTTCGGATGATCCGGCCCCGCTGATTGTCGGCATCGGGCTGAACCGCCATGGCACCTCGGCCAGGTCCGGTCGGCTGTTCACCGACAAAGAACGTGGCGTGATGACGGTGTGGGAAGAAACCGACGCCGAAAAGGGCACCATCGGCACCGCGCTGCGGATTGATCCCAATATGATCGTCGGCTTCACCCAGGATGCCGGGAACTATCTGGTGCTGGTCAGGGTGACCCCGGGCCAGCCCTTTGTCTATTACGCCGGTGGGGTGTGGGACAAAGGCCTCGACATCCACAACGCATCTGACTGGCAGACGGAAACCTTAACGCTGCCAGTGTCTTTCGATCCGAAGCAATAGGGCACAACAGGCCGGAAATGCTGATCCGTCAGATTTCCGGCTCGCTTCCTTCAAGGGTCAGCTTTGCTTCGCCGGAACCGCGCAAGCTGAGAATCTCGGCCAGCGACTGGCTGCACTGGGCCGCGATCACCAGCTCGACAACATGGCCGACATCATCACATAGCGGCATAACGATGCGTTCATAGCGCACCGCCTTACCATCGCGCCATTTCAGTTCGGCAGCACGATAGCGTGGCGAGCGGTTTTTGAATGCGGCGTCGTAATTGGGCCGCAGATTGGTGAAGCGGCCACACTCCTCAAGCTCACTTAAGCGCACGCTGCACATGTCGTAATTCAGCATGGCCTTCCAGAAATCGCCGACATGGCTGTAGCGATAATCGGAACCATTGCCGATGACATCGGCCACGACCAGAAAACCAAACAGCCACGGCACATTGCGCACTTCAAAGCGCTTGCGCGACGGCATTTCCGCTCCGCCGGCCAGGCCTTCGCAATACTGTGCAAAGCGCATCAGATTGGGATGCACCAAACTCTTGTCGGCTTGACGGAAATCCATGAAAACGCCTCCACAGTGGACAGTGAGACGAAACCGCCGAGGGCGGCTTTCAAAGATGACCGGTTTTGCCCGTTTTTCTCAGATAAAATTGGGTTTTAAGTTGAAGAACAGCTAACGCCGTGCCGGTCGCTGTCCAGATGGGACCAATAGCCCGCATCGCCAATATGGGCCGGTGCCAGACCGACAAAACGCGCCGTCGGGCAGCCGGTCGCCGCCGCAAAATGGCGCAGCGTCAGGCCAACCGGCCACGGGCTGAACGTCTTGATCACCAGAAAAGCCGCCACGCAGGCGATAAAGGCAATGCTGGCAGGTGGCCAGCGGCCCGGCTGACGCGGCCGTTTGGGGCTCGGCAGCTTTGGCTTGGGGGCATCGGCTTTACGCACAGGGCGACGGAAGGGAATGACATTGTCAGGCATGATCGCTGTTTTAGTCCTTGGTCCCCGGCGCGAAAAGGGGCACGCGGCGCCCTTTGTACGGTTTCATGATCCAGTCGATGCTGTCGCGGCGAACCGCCGCGGCCTGACGGTCACGCAGCAACATATGGTAGCCATTACCATAGCGGTAAACGGTAAAACCATTACCAAGACGTGATTGCAAGCCATCGCGGACCGCTTCGGTCGATTGCGCCGGCACGATCTGATCTTTGGCACCATAGAGCAGCAGCACCGGCGGGCATATTGAAGGGTCGAGCCGCCCGACGGCCACCCGGGCTTCATCCATCAGATTGACCAGACCATAAACCGCATCAATCCGGCTGTGTTTCTGCACCAAGGGATCACGCGCCATCGCCCGGAGCAGGGCGATATTGTCCGATGGCCAAATATTAAGATGCCCGCCACTGACATGAATCCAGGGCGCGACATGGGCGGCAAGAAATAGCGTAACCGGATAGAGCAACGGCATTTCGGCCCCGGACCACACCGCCGGGGCAACCAGGATCGCCCCATCGGCGCCAAGCCCCCTCGCAAGCGCGGTCAGCACCACCGCCCCACCCATGCTTTCGCCCAGCACATAGACCGGCAAATCGGGGTGGGCCATGCGGACCGCAATAACCGCATCGTCCAGATCCTGCCGCAGCATTTCGGCACCCGGCCACAGGCCGGGAAAGTGGCCACGGCCAAAGCCGCGCTGGTCATAGGCATAGGTGGTGATGCCCGCTGCCGCCCAGTCGGGCGCGGGCAGGGCAAAGGCGTTGGCATAATCGCCCATGCCATGCAGGGCGATGATAATGGCCCGGGGATGATCCGCAGGCCAGCGTTGCAGTTCCAGCGCGGTACCATCGCGGGTGATCAGGGATGCGGCGGTCAGATGCGGGGCATCGATTACCATGCCCGGTGGCGGCTGTTGCGGCACGCAGCCCGCCAGCGTCACCCCCAACATCATCAGCAGCAGAAGCAACATGCCCCAACGGGCAAAGGAAATGGCTTTATGGCGGATTGAAATCATCCGGGGGACAGCTTTTTTTCGCGACACCTGCACCGACTATACATCAGTAGGTTCTGAAGCTTTTAAAGAATGCGCCGGGTTATGTGCAGCGAAGCGGAATCAAAGCGGTAAATCGCAAAGGTGATGAGATAATCCACCGCCGAAGCATCCTCGCCCAGGGGCAGGCACAGAAGCAAACAATGCAATAAATCCGCGCCGCTTTCCGGCTCAAAAAATTTGCGGGCGATAAAACCGCCCGCCGCTATCGGCCGGCCATCCTGCACCACAGTGTCATAAATTTTTTTGCACTGCTGGGCATAGATGCTGTCGCTGGTATCAAGCTCGCTCCAGCGCTGCCCTTGCGGGGTATAACCATGGGCCAGCACGCAGGCATCACCAACGATGCGGTATTCATAATCGGCACCGTGATCAATAACTGCAATCAGCGCGGTATGGCGCAGCAGTTTGTTGAGGCCGCGCGGCGTGATGTCAGCCCGGGCAGGAAATTTCCGCCCGCGGCGCTGCGCCCGCCAGTAACCATACGCTTCGCTCAAAAGAGGATCAGCAGTGATATCGGCAAGAGAGAGATCGATTAATCCCTGCGCTATTTCATCTGGCACCGACGGATCCGGGGCGCTGCCATGCCCATTCATAGAGATCTACCCCTGGATGCAAGACCACATACTCTCCCTATTTCGTATATATAGCGTGAAGAATTCTGCTGTTGCGGGCTGCCCATCGCCGCCCGAGCTATGCTATGGGCAGGACGCACAACTTTGGCCGCAGAAGGTACCGGTATGACGCTTCCGACACGCCCCGTCGAAATCAAGGCCCTGGCAGGGGCGCGGGCGTTACCGCCACTGATTTTGGTGCTCTATCATTACTGCGAAGGTCATGGTTACCGCCATAATCCCTGGTTCGATCTGGTCATCGGCAAGGGCTATCTCTGGGTCGAATTTTTCTTTGCCCTGTCGGGCTTTATTCTGATCCACGTCTATGGTGCGCAGGCTGACAAATTTCGCCACGGGGCCTATGGACCGTTTTTGCGCAATCGCCTGATCCGGCTTTATCCGCTGCACCTCGTCACGCTGTTTTCGATGCTGCTGCTGATGGGCGTGCTTAATCTGATCGCGCAGATCTATGGCTATGTGTCGATCTATAACGGCCCCTGGCCGCCGATGAACACATGGCCCAGCTTTATCGCCACCCTTTTTATGGTGCAGGCCTGGAATCTTTTCCCCTGGCTGACCTGGAACGAAGCGTCGTGGTTTGTCAGTGCCGAATTTCTGTTGTGCCTGCTGTTCCCGCTTTATGTGCTGTGGGCCAAGGGCGGCATCAAACGGGCGCTGCTGATGGGCGCAGCCGCGATGGCGGCGCTGGGCTGGCTGGCGGCCAGCAACAGACACGGGCTTGATCTGACTTTTCATAACGGCATTTTGCGTGGGGCGGCGGATTTTGCCATGGGCTGCGCGCTTGCGATGTTTTACCGCGAGGCCGTCCGCAAGGGCGCGCACAAAATCCCGGCGTGGATTTTTTCACTGGCACAGCTGTTGAGTTTAGCCCTTATAGTATGGGCTTTTTATGGTATCCGCTGGGCGCACGGGCCCAAAGATGTCTGGATTGCCGGAACGCTTTTTCTGCTGATTTTCGTGCTGGCCTTTGATCGCGGGTTTCTCGCAAACCTTTTAAAAACCGCCCCGTTTCGCAAACTTGGCGAATGGTCCTATGCCATCTATATGGGCCAGATTTTCTGGCTGCAGCTGTTTCGCTATTTTTCCCAGCGGGTTTACCCGCCCGGTGAAACGCAGGTTTTCGGCTTTGCCGTTGGCGATCTTTTGTGGCGTTTCGAGCCCTGGGTGCTGCTGATCCTGTGCGTCCTGTGGGGGGCGCTGCTGTATTACAGTGTCGAGGTGCCAGCAGCCAAAGCGCTTAAGAAGCTTTTTACCAAACCGTAAGGCTGCCGGCATCGCCATCATCACGCCCGGTAACAGCCAAACCCACCACATTTGGACATCCGGCGACCTTCGATACCCAAATTTGCCCATCTCTGCGCATATGACAGACCCCGGACTGTGG
>JBAVPS010000375.1:0-9824 GCA_049693315.1 Rhizomicrobium sp.
GCTCAATGCAGTGCAGGCGCTGGGCTGGCAAGTGGCCAGTTATGACGCCAAAACCGGCGCGATCGAGGCAACCGACGCCAGCTTCTGGTTCGGTGTGGTGTCCGATATTGTCATTCGCGTCCGCCCGGCCGGGGCCATTGGCGTGCGGGTCGATATCCGATCCAAAAGCCGCGTCGGGGGGGCCGATTGCGGCCGCAATGCCCGGCTGATCCGGGCCTTTATCAGCAAGGTCAAAGGCGGCTAAACCACTATTTTGAACAAGGGCCGAGTTTCGGTTAAGGGGCCATGATGAAAATCACGGGTGAGGGGCTGAAAGCCTGGGCGATAGAACATGCGGCGGCGATCGTATGGTGGCTTTGTGTGGTGCTGCTGATTGCACCGCCACTGCTGGCGTGGCTGATGCGCGCGATTGCCTTTGCCGCATCGTGCCAGCCGGGGGCCGACCCATGTGTCAGTGAAGCCGTCAGCCTGATTTTACGCGGCACGCTCAGTCTGGCCTGGGCGCTGACCGGCAGCATTTTCTGGCTGTTATTCATCAGCGTGGTGGCCACGCTGGCGGCGTTTTTCCAGCGCCGCCCCTTTACCGGCACGCTGACCTTATTCCTGCTGCCGATATTTGCCCTGACCCTGCCGATGCTGGTGGTCTATGTCTCAAAATATGACGGCTGCGCCATTAACCCTGACGGCGTCGGCAATTGCGTGCTGTGGGGCACCCGCATGGGCCGCAGCTTCCACGATGCCGCCATGGTGCAGGACCGTTTGTTCGATCTGATGCCGACGCTGGCCAGCCTGACCGTGATGCTGGGCATTCTGGGCTGGTTCTTTGCCCACCCCAACAAGCGCCGGGCCAAGCCGAATGAAAAAATGGCTATGGAAATGCGCCAGTTCGTTCAGGACCCGGAAGATAATTAAAAAGCAATATACACTTAAAACCCGTCCGCCCGCGGACCGATCTAAATTATCCGTAACAGACATATTATAACCCGCCATCACATTTTTTGTGATGGCGGGGAAATGATCCTTGTACGGATTTATACCATATCACCCCAGACGCCGTTCATATAATGCAGGTATGACGGCATTTTCTACGTCATGTCAGACATTAGATATATTCTGTGTCAACATGTACCGCAGATGAATGGCTGCAAGGAACAGAAACGTTTTGTCATTCGACATTTGATCGGTGAGACCCCATCTTACACTCTGGAAGGGGCGGGTCACTGGAGGATCCCATGCCGAGTTATGACATCCTGTATCTGAATGCACAGGGCAAAGTGGAAAGCAAAGTCGTTGCCGAATGCACCGATGACCGCGAAGCCAAGATCCTTGCCCACGCGCTTAAGGATAAAGGTTTCAAGCGCATCAAGGTCCTTGGCGGCCTCGAACAGCGCCACCTGATCTATCAACGCCCCATGGCCGCCGTATAACGGACAGGGTTAATGCGCTGCCAGCTTCCGGCTGGCTCAGGCGGTATATGGCTGAAATATTATTTCAACCCATGACCGCAAAAATTCCCCACACCCCGCCCCGCAAACGGGTTTTCAGCCAACCGTGACGATCCGCCAGCACCAGCTTGTCAAAAAAACGAGACGAAGCTGTCATCGCGGTCTATAAAACGCCGTAACGAATCCGGGACATCATCATGGCGAACGTAGCGGTCATCGGCGCTCAGTGGGGCGACGAGGGTAAGGGTAAGATTGTGGACTGGCTGTCGGCCCGCGCCGACGTGGTGGTGCGCTTTCAGGGCGGCCACAATGCAGGCCATACCCTGGTGATCGACGGCGTCACCTATAAACTGTCGCTGCTGCCTTCGGGCGTGGTGCGCCCCGGCAAGCTTTCGGTCATCGGCAATGGCGTAGTGGTCGACCCTTACGCGCTGGTCGCCGAAATCGACCGCCTAAAGGCGCTGGGCGTTACAGTTACCCCCGAAAGCCTGATTGTGGCCGAAAATGCGCCGCTGATCCTGTCGATCCATCGCGAACTGGACGGCATGCGCGAACAGGGTGCGCAGGCGCTGGGCACCACCAAACGCGGCATCGGCCCGGCCTATGAAGACAAGGTTGGCCGCCGCGCCATCCGCGCCATCGACTTAAAGAATTTCGCCACTCTGCCGGAAAAGATCGAGCGTCTGCTCGCCCACCACAACACCTTGCGCCGTGGCGCGGGCCTGCCGGAATATACGGTAGACGCCATCGTCAAAGAGCTGGCCGAGATTGCGCCCAAAGTGTTGCCCTTCATTGGCCCGGTCTGGCGCAAGCTGGAAGAAGTGCGCCGCGCAGGCAAAAAGATTCTGTTCGAGGGTGCGCAGGCCGTGCTGCTTGATATCGACCACGGCACCTATCCGTTTGTCACCTCGTCCAATACGGTGGCGGGCAATGCCGCCGCCGGTTCGGGTGTCGGCCCGCATCAGATCGGTTATGTGCTGGGCATTGTGAAGGCCTATACCACCCGCGTCGGTTCCGGCCCCTTCCCGACCGAGCTGACCGACGCCACCGGCGAGCAGATCGGCGAGCGCGGCAAGGAATTCGGCACCGTGACCGGGCGCAAGCGTCGCTGCGGCTGGTTCGATGCGGTGCTGGTGCGCCAGACCGCGCTGACCGGCGGCGTTGATGGCATCGCGCTGACCAAGCTCGATGTGCTCGATGGTCTGGACGAGATCAAGATCTGCGTCGGCTATATGCTGAACGGCAGCAAAATCGACTATCTGCCGACCGATGCGGTCGAGCAGGCCGCGATCACCCCGATCTATGAGACGATACCGGGCTGGAAAGAATCCACCCATGGTGCCCGCACCTGGGCCGAGCTGCCCGCCGGTGCGATCAAGTATGTCCGCCGCATCGAAGAACTGATCGGCTGCACCGTGGCGCTGCTGTCGACCAGTCCCGAGCGTGAAGACACCATTTTAGTCCATGACCCGTTCTTAAGCTGAGAAAAAAATTGGCGAAACAACATTTCGATTGTTCCAGGTGCCCGGGCTATTGCTGCTCGTATCACATCATTCCGGTGAACAAGACCGACCTGAAACGACTGGCCAAACATTTTGGCCTTTCGGTTGAGGAAGCGCAGAAAAAGTTCGTCAACAAGGGCGACAAAAAGGACGGCGGCGAGTTTAAGATCAAGCGCAAGACGGATGTGCATTTTGGCAAGATCTGCCGCTTCTTCGATACGGACGAGCGGCGCTGCACCATCTATGAGGCGCGGATGAAGATCTGCCGCGCCTATCCCACTGGTCGCTGCGGCTATTACGAATTCCTGAAGATCGAACGCGATACCCAGGAAGATCAGGACATGGTCGCATCCACCTGGAACGTCGATCCGTAGCCCAACCGTGCCCCCATCTGCAGATACAGCACCTGATAGGATGTTTTGAACGGGACCGGCGCGGTGCGCAGGAGCGCCTTCATCTGCCCCGGTTTTAAAGCGCTTGTGCCGGGGCGGGCGCTGTGGGCACCGGTCTGTTTCAGATAGCGCAAAAAATCACGCACCGTATCAAAGCGTAAGGGGCAGGCCTCAACGACGCCAGTGCCCAGCCCGGCAAAAACACCCGCATCGGGGAAGGGCCACAGCCGGTCGGTCAGATGAGCACCGGCGCACAGATCCCGCCATTCAGCAAAACTACCTGCCACCGGCAGCGCCACCATCAGCGTACCGCCGGGACTGAGCAGCCCCTGCCAGCGGCGCAGGATATCCACAGGCTGTTCCAGCCAATGCAGCGCCATGGAGGAGAGGATGAGGTCGAACCGCCCCGCCACAGCAATCGCCGCCGCGTCCTGACAGATCAGACGGGCCTGTGGACATTTCGCCCGCGCCGCAGCCAGCATCGCCGGGGCGGCATCCAAACCTGTCAACAGGCTTTGGGGATATTTCTGCCCCGCCTGCGCCAGCAAAGTGCCGGTGCCGCAACCAATATCAAGAATGCTCCTCGGGCGGATAGTACCGCAAAAATCAAGCAAACGCGCGCCAATCAACCGTTGCGCTTCAGCCGCCCCGTCATAGCGCCCGACCGCAGCATCAAAGGCGGCAACAACCCCCGCCCCCTTACCCACAGCGCGCCATCCATATGTGGATATGCTGTGCACAGTCTTTAGCATGGGTCAGCGGCAACAGATGCCCGCCCTTGGTCCAGACCAGATCGGCATGGGGGGCGATGGCCGCCAGATGTTCGCTTGCCGCCACCGACACCAGCGGATCATCCCGCCCGGCAAGGATCAGCCCCGGCAGATCGGTCTGCACCAGATCGCCCTTTATCAACAGATCAAGTCCTGTGGACAAAGCCGCCGCATTGGGACCACGGGGCACCGGACCGTCATGCCCCAGCGCGTGATAGAAATCCGCCACCACCTTTTCCGGATCGCGGCGTAAGCCCATTTTCATGGCTTTTAACGCAGCAACCGGGGCACAATTCGGATCACCATCGCGAGCCGCAAAACGGGCAAAGCCGTTGATCGCGATAAACCCGCCCCAGCCCGCATACTGCGTCAGGCCCCATAACAGCCCAAGCGAATGGCCGACCAGAATATCATCCCCAGACGGCGCAAACTTCTGCACAGCTTGCGCACAGGCGTCACCCACAGGCTGTGCAAAAAATCCAAGGTCCAGCCGCAGGGTTTCGACCCCGGTCAATTCTGTACACAGAGCATCCCAGACAGCGGGGCCAAAGCCCCAGCCATGGATCAGCACCAGGCGCTTCAGGCGCATGGCAGCGTTCCGCGCAAATCCGCCATCACATCCAGAAAACGATCCACGTCCGCCCGGTCATGGGCCGCCGACAGGGACAGACGCAAGCGGCTCTGCCCCACCGGCACCGTGGGCGGGCGGATTGCCGGAACCCAGAACCCGGCGATAAGCAGCGCAGCGGCAAGGGCCAGCGCCGTCTCCTCCGCCCCGACCAGTATGGGAATGATGTGGGTGGAAGATGCCCCACAATCCCAGCCTTGGGCACCAAGCCTAGCACGGACATGGGCTGCGGTTTCGGTGAGCTTGCCGCGCTCCGCCGCCATGTAGGGGATGAGATAGAGCGCGCCCGCAATAGCCCCCAGTACCGGCGGCGGCAGCGCGGTGGAATAGATCAGACCGCTGCAACGCTGCACCAGATAATCCCGCAACACTGCCGAACAGGCGATATAGGAACCAAAACTGCCCAGCGCCTTGCCGCAGGTGCCCATGGCGATATCGACCGCCCCCGGATAATCGGCGGCAAGGCCGAAACCAGACCGGCCCATGACGCCGGTGGCGTGGGCCTCATCAACATAGACCCGCGCGCCATGGCGATGGGCCAACGCGCCGATGGTGGCAAGATCCGCTACATCGCCATCCATACCGAAGACGCTTTCGGTGACGACGATCAGCTGCTTATCCGCATCCGCTTCACGCACCAGCGTCCGGGCCAGATGGTCCATATCGTTATGGGTAAAGCGCACCAGCTTGGCCCCCGACAGCAGCGCCCCGGTCAAGAGGGAGTTATGCACAAGCTTGTCGGCGATAATCACGCAGTCACGTTTCAGTGCCGCCGTGTCTGCCAGTGCCGCCAGCACCGTCATGTTGGTTTGATACCCCGCGGCCAGCAGCAGGGCACTTTCCTGCCCCTTAGCCTTGGCCAGCTTAGCTTCAATGTCGCTGACCGCCGGAGGATTGCCCGAAATCAGGCGCGACGCGGTGGCGCCGACACCGAAACGTTCGGCATATTCCATCGCCATCAGTTTCAGCGTCGGATGTTGCGACAGGCCAAGATAATCGTTGCTGGCAAAATTGATCAGGCTGCGGCCATCGCGCAGCACCTTACCACCGGGCAGGATGGTGCAGTCATCGATGTGGCGAAAGCGCTGCGCGCTGTGGCGGGCATCGATATAGGCCTGATAGGGATCTGCGGCGACCATGGCGTTTCAGTCTGCCGCAACCATGTGGTTGAGCGGCCCGTGGCCCACCCCGAAACCGGGGGCATTTTCGATGGCGCGCTGGACATAGGCACGCGCCTTTTCGACCGCCAGCGTCAGCGGCACACCCCTGGCGACAGAAGATGCGATGGCGGAAGCCAGCGTGCAGCCAGTACCATGGGTATGGCGGGTATCAAGCCGTGGATAGGAAAAGGTCTGCTGGCCATCGGGGCCGATCAACAGATCCGCGATCACGCCGCCATCACGATGGCCGCCTTTGATCAGCACGGCTTTGGCCCCCATCTTTTGCAAGGCGGCAGCGACGGCACGCGCGCCATCTTTACTGTCGGCATCGATTCCGGTCAGCCGCTTGGCTTCGGGCAGGTTCGGGGTAATCAGCGTGGCCCGTGGCAGCAGCCTGTGGATAAGCGTATCAACCGCCGCATCATCGATCAGCGCTGCGCCGGAGGTGGCCACCATGACCGGATCCAGGATCAGCGGCACATCGGCCGCACAGTCGGTCAGCGCATCGGCCACCGCCTCGATAATCGGGGCATCGACCAGCATGCCGGTCTTGATCGCATCAACACCGATATCCTCGATGCAAACCTTGATCTGGCCATAGACGTTTTCGGGCGTGATCGCCTGCACCGCCGTCACACCGGTGGTGTTCTGCACCGTGATCGCGGTGATCGCGGTCATGGCAAAAACCCCGAAGGCGGTGGCAGATTTGATATCGGCCTGAATGCCCGCCCCGCCGGAACAATCCGACCCGGCAATAATCAACAGGCGGGCAGGGATAGTCATGCGCCGGCCTTTTCCACCGCGGTGGCGATATCGTCAATAACGCCCTGCACTTCCTTGGCGTTTTCACCTTCGGCCATGATGCGGATCAACGGCTCGGTGCCCGATTTGCGCACCAGCACGCGGCCCTTACCGGCCAGACGCTTGGTGCAATCGTCGATGCAGGCCTTGACCTTGTCGTTATCAAGCGGGGCCGCGCCCTTGGTGAAGCGGATATTTTTCAGGATCTGGGGCAGCGGCTCGAACAGATGAGCGGCTTCGGAAACCGGCTTGTTTTCCTGCTTCAACACCGCCAGCACCTGCAGTGCCGAGATCAGCCCATCGCCCGTGGTGCAGAAGTCGGACATGATGATGTGGCCCGACTGTTCGCCACCGACATTATAGCCGCCTTTACGCATTTCCTCGATGACATAGCGGTCGCCAACCTGCGCCCGCACCAGCTTGACGCCCTGTGCACCAAGGAAGCGTTCCAGACCGGCATTCGACATCACCGTGCCGACCACGCCGCCATTTTTCAACGCGCCCGACTTGTTCCAGCTGTTGGCGATCAGCGCCAGAATCTGGTCGCCATCAACGATGCGGCCATTTTCATCGGCCATCACCACGCGGTCGGCATCGCCATCCAGCGCAATGCCGAAATCGGCCCGCACTTCGCGTACCTTGTTGCACATGGCGTTGGTGGCGGTAGAGCCACATTCGAGATTTTCGTTGGTGCCGTTTGGTTCAACACCCAGACTGATCACCTCGGCCCCCAGCTCCCACAATACCGCCGGGGCAACCTTGTAGGACGCGCCATGGGCGCAATCGACCACCACCCTTAAGCCATCCAGCCGCAAATGGCGCGGGAAGGTGTGCTTGGCGACTTCGATATAACGGGCCTGTGCATCATCAATACGTTTGGCGCGACCGATTTTGGAAGATGCCGCCAGCCCCTGTTCGAGACCGTTTTCCATCAGCGCTTCGATTTCCAGCTCACGCGCATCGGACAGCTTGTACCCATTGGGGCCAAACAGCTTAATGCCGTTATCGCAATAGGGGTTGTGCGAGGCGGAAATCATCACGCCGAGATCGGCACGCAGACTGCGGGTCAGAATCGCCACCGCCGGGGTGGGCAGCGGACCGAACAAAAACACGTCCATGCCGACTGCGGTGAACCCGGCCACCAGGGCCGATTCGATCATATAGCCGGACAGGCGGGTATCCTTGCCAATCACCACGCGATGGCGATATTCGCCGCGGGTAAACAGCCGGCCAGCGGCCATGCCAACCTTCATGGCAATCTCGGGCGTCATCGGGAATGTATTGGCCTGCCCGCGAATGCCGTCGGTACCGAAAAGCTTGCGATTCATACTGCTAACCCTTGCGTTCCTGCGTGTGCCGGTTTTGTGCGTCATCATAAGGCCTATGTAGCGCGGCCTGACAAACTTGGCCCATCACACCATGTTGCGGCTTATTGCGACCCTGCCGCAGCCTGCCAGAATTTCAATCCGTCGGCGAGGCATGCCGCGTCGTGGGTGCGGATATAGTCGGCTCCGGCGCTGGCGGCAAACAATTCTGCCGCCAGGGTAACCGCGCCGCAGTCGGATGTTTGCCGATTTGTAATCCGGCGCAGGAAGGATTTGCGCGACACCCCGATCAGGACAGGCAACCCGAAATGCGCCTTCAGATCCGGCAGGCGGCGCAGCACCTCGAGCGAGGTTTCCGGATTGCTGCTTAAGAAAAACCCCATGCCGGGATCAAGGATCAGCCGGTCACGCGCCACCCCGGCCATCGTCAGCGCCGCAATGCGTTGTTCAAAAAAGTGAACCACCCGGTCATAGATTTCTGCCGGTGCCACGTCCGTTTCCGTCGCCTTACCGCGGCCCTGCACCGAATGCATCAGGATCAGTCTGGCCGGGCTGCGGGCCAGATCGGGATAAAGTGCCGGATCAGCAAAGCCCTGAATATCGTTAAGATAGGCCACGCCCTGTTCCAGCGCCCAGCGCTGCACCGGTGTGGAAAAACTGTCGATCGACAGCACCCGGCCATCTTTGTGCAAAGCCTCGACCAGCGGGGCCAGGCGGGCAATCTCGACCTCGGGCGGCACCGGGGTGGAATCGATGTTGCTGGAGGCCGCGCCCAGATCCAGCACATCAGCCCCGTCCATCGCCAGTTCGTGCGCATGATCAATGGCCGCTATCGTTTCCAGATAGCGGCCACCGTCGGAAAAAGAATCTTCGGTGATGTTGACGATGCCGAGGATGGTCGAAGCCATCTTCACCCCCTTAAAGCCATCGTCCCGGTTAGCTGCCCGGCTGTGGTTCAGGTGTGGGCAACACCGGTGCCGTGGTGGTCGGGCGACCGGCCAGCGGCACGCTTGGCCCCGGGGCCCGCACCGGTTCCGGTTCGGGTTCGGGCAAACGTACCGGCAAAATGCCTTTGAGCAAGCCGTTAATCTCGTCACCCGACAGGGTCTCATATTCCAACAGGCCCTTGGCCAGCCCATGCAGATCGTCGAGGTGAGACTTCAGAATAGCCTCTGCCTTTTTATAGCTCTCGTCGATGATGCGGCGGATTTCAGAATCGATCTTCTGCGCCGTGGCTTCGGAAATGTTCTGGGTGCGCGCCACGCTGTGACCCAGGAAGACCTCTTCCTGATTTTCAGCATAGGCAATCGGGCCCAGATCATCGGACAGGCCATAACGGGTGACCATGGCACGGGCCATACGGGTCGCCATTTCGATATCGCTCATCGCGCCGGTGGTGACATGGTCGTGACCAAACACCAGCTCTTCGGCGATACGCCCGCCAAAAGCCACCGCCAGATCGGCATTCATTTTCTGCCGCGACATCGACAACTGATCATGGTCGGGCAGGCGCATGACCATGCCAAGCGCCCGGCCACGCGGAATGATGGTGGCCTTGTGGATTGGATCGGAGCCGATGACATGCATGGCGACGATGGCATGGCCACCTTCGTGATAGGCGGTGAGTTTCTTTTCCTCCTCCGTCATCGCCATCGAGCGCCGCTCGGCACCCATCATGACCTTATCCTTGGCCTCTTCCAGCTCGCGCATACTGACTGTGCGGCGACCACGGCGGGCGGCCAGCAGGGCCGCTTCGTTGACCAGATTGGACAGATCGGCACCCGAGAAACCCGGTGTGCCA
>JBAVPS010000376.1:0-4309 GCA_049693315.1 Rhizomicrobium sp.
CCATTACCCCGGTGCGCTGATCAACTTCGCGCACGATACCGCAATGGGTGATCGGGCAGCCGCAGGACATGCCAAGTGGACGGCCGATCATGATGTCACCAACCTTCACATCCATTTCGCGGGTCAGCATCGGGTTATGCGGCAGCACGATCTCGCGCGGTCCGGGATCCTCGGGGAAATGTTCGAGATAGAAATCGAAATCCCGCCCCAGACTGTCCTTAAAGGTGCGGATCTGGTCTGATACGGTGTGGCACTCCTCATAACACCGCGAATTTTGTTCCGGTTTTGTCGTTTCAGGAATCGCAGTGGAAGCCTGAGCCTGCGCCGGGGCCTGAGCCAGTGGCACCGGAGCCGCTTCGGCATAACGGTTTTCGGATATCTGAATACAGCGGCGGATCATCTCCGGCTCGTTTTCCAGCCGCTCTGCCAGCCCGGCGCAAGAGCGGAAACCGCACGCGCCACAGTTTTTACCCGGCAGATCCTGTAGCCCTAGACCCGGTGTGGTAATCATGATGTTTCTCCCGAAATTTATGCGCGGATCGAGGTGATCGAGCGCAGGCCCGCCACCGCATAGATCAGCACGTCGATAAAGCGTTCGATTTCTGCCTCGGTATTGAACCTGCCCAGCGTGATGCGCAAAGCCCCGCGGGCGCGAAACGCGTCAAAGCCTAGCGCGGTCAGGATATAGGATGGCTCGGCGGCATGGCTGGCGCTGCAGGCGCTGCCGGTCGAGACTGCGAACCCGGCTTCATCAAGGGCCAACAATAACTTGATCGCTTCGCCTTCCTGACCGGAAAAGCCCAGCGCAATATGGCCGGGCAGGCGGCGATAGCGATGGCCGATCAGATAGGCGTTGCCGATATGTTTTTGTACGCCATCGATCAACTGATCGCGTAAGGCGACAATGCGTGCGGCATCATTGGCCATTTCGGCGCTGGCAATTTCGGCAGCTTTTCCCAGACCGACAATGCCAGCAACGTTTTCGGTGGCCGAACGCATGCCATATTCCTGCCCGCCGCCGAAGATGAAGGGCCGGAGTGTAACCCCGCCACGAACATAGAGCGCGCCAACGCCCTTGGGGCCGTACAGTTTGTGCGCAGAAATCGACAGCAGATCGATGGTTCCGTCGGACAAATCGAACGGAATCTTGCCCACCGCCTGCACCGCGTCGCTGTGGAACAGCGCACCGGCGTCATGGGTGATTTCTGCCAGCTCGTGAATGGGCTGGATGGTGCCGAGCACATTGTTGGCCGCCATGACCGAAACCAGACGGGTTTCGGGGCGCAGCGCGGCGCGCAATGCTGCCGGATCAACCAACCCATCGGGCGTCACCGGCAGCAGCGTAACCGCAATGCCGGTGCTGGCGAGATTTCGCAAGGTGGCCAGCACGGCCGGATGCTCGATCGCGCTGGCGATGATGTGATGCTCGCCCATGGGCAGGGTTTTGGCAAAGCCGGTCAGGGCCAGATTGTCGGCCTCGGTTCCGCTGGCGGTGAAGATGATTTCGTTAGGATCGGCATGGATCAGCGCCGCCAGTTGCGCGCGGGCGTGATCAAGCGCCGCACGCGCTTCGCGCCCGATGGCGTGCAGGCTGGAGGGGTTGCCGTACACCCCGGCCAGAAAGGGTTGCATCGCGTCACGCACCCGTGGGTCGATCGGTGTGGTGGCAGCATTATCAAAATAGACCATTGCCATGGCTATTCTCCGCGATAGAACGTCTGATTTTCCAACGAACGCACAACGCCAAAATGCGATTGCCAGCCAATTTCTTTCTTGCCGACACAGATGGTGCAGGTGCCGACCGGCGGATTGCCGCGCAGGCTCATATGATCGGTGGCGTCTGGGGTGGTGGCAATCATGCCAATCAGCGGATCAATGCCGATGCCGCGCAGGGCGTCAGCCTCGCGCACCTTGACGGCTGGGGCGACATCCTGAATGCGGGCCCGGAAGACCTCGCGTTCGGCCTGTGAAATGCGGTCGATCTTGGTCATTACCGCAACATCGGCCAGTGACAGCATCGGCCCGACTTTCAGCGGCAGATTGATGCCCGATGTGGCTTCCAGCACGATGATGCCCAGCGCCCCTTCGACATAGGGCGAACAGCGCAGGCACAGTCCGGCGGTTTCGACCAGCAGAACATCAGCCTTTTCTTTGTTTGCCCAACTCATCACATCGGCCAGCACCATGACGTTGCAATGGTCGGGGCACAGCTCGCCGGAATAGGTTTTACGGGACGGAATGCCGAACTCGGCAGCAATCTGTTCGTCTTCTTCGGCATATTGTACATCAAGCTTGAAGAATGCGGGTTTCTGGCCGCGTTGCAGCAGCTTACGGATGACGTGGCGTAAGACCGATGTCTTGCCTGTGGTGGCCGGCCCGGCGCAAATAACCAGTTTCATAGCAGCCCCTCTAACTCTTTTTCGGTGACGCGTTCGCCGCGGCGGATTTTTTCGCGCAGGGCGGTCAGCATATCGTCAAGGCGGTTGACCGCCGGGGTCAGCGCCCGTTCGGTTGCACTGGTCGGCAGCACATCGGCGATGCGGCCCTCGCGCATGATGATGCGGTAATCCGATAACAGTGCAATGCGCGGGTCGTGGGTGACGAAGATGAAAATCTTGCGGTATCCACGCAGCAATTCGATGGCGCGGCTGCGATGAATCCCAGCATTTTCCACTTCATCCAGCAACACAATCGGCGTGTTACAGATGATGGTGGCATCGGCAATCAGGATCGAGCGGGTTTGACCGCCCGATAATTCGGTCATGCGGATGTCGGGCTGAATTGGCTCGCCGGTCAGCTCGTTGGCAAAGGACAATGTGCGGGCGATAGCCTCGGCAATCTCGTCCTTCGAGGTGCGGCGAATCCGGGCATGGGCGGTGAGAAATTCGCCCACCGGCAGATCGGATAAAAAGCTGGTATGCTGGGTAATCAGCGCAATCGGGTTGTGGGCCGGATCGTCGCGATAACTTTCGGGGGCCGGTTCATCATCGATCAGCACCCGCCGCCCGGTTGGGGTGTCGGCATTGGCGAACAGTTCGATATCATTGATCAGCGTGGTTTTGCCCGAGCCGGTATGGCCGACAATGCTGACCACATCGCCCATATTCAGATCTAGGCGGGGGATGGCGTCGGTCGCGCCGTCGCGGCCATGCCCGGCCAGAAGCGAGATACGTGAAATCACAAAGACCTCCCTTTTTTAGGGTTTTTAGTATATTATCCCTATAAAGTAAATAGACTTTATAGGGATGTGTCAAAGCTGCGCGCTGCCGATTAGGTTGTCGGTGGTTGTGGGTGACCACATGGCGAGCGATTTCGCCAGGCCGTAATGGTGTATTCGGCTATCCTCATATTTAGAGAATAGTAACCAAGCCAAACGATCGCCCGATCCGAAGTGTTACCATTAAAGGTCGTAAACTAATCACGCGTATTTTCTCAACCGGTGCACAATATCTGAGGGAATGATGCGGATACAGGATTGGCCAGTGAGCCGAAAAATCGTCATCGCCTTTTCTGTAATTCTGGCTGTCACGATTGGGCTGGGGGTGTTTGCCACCTATAATCTTGGTGTGGTGAACAGCAAGTCCGAGGATATTCGCGCTAACTGGCTGCCCTCGGTGAAGGCAATTGGCGAATTCCAGTTTTACTGGACGCGTTTTCGTGCCAGCGAAGCCTCTGCCGGGCTGGAGCGTAATGAGGTGCAGCGTCAGGCTAATGTGAAGTTACGCGAACAATACAAGGCCCAGGCGGATGCTGCCTGGAAACACTATAAGCCGTTGGTCACCCGTGGCGAAGAAGAAAAACTGGCGGCAAAAATCGAGCAATTGCAGGCCGTTTATCTGCAGAAGCATGAGATATTCAAAGAATTGATGGCCACTGACCCCGTAAAGGCCAGCACTTTTTATCAGTTAGATGGCCGTACGGCGTTCGGTAATTTTAGTAAAGCCATTAGCGATGATGTCGCGTTCAACGCGGCAGGGGCCAATCGTGTCGCAGAGGAAGGTAGTGCGGCTTATCGCTCTGCCCGCACGCTGATTTACAGTGCACTTAGTTTGGCGGCACTGATCTGTGTGGGGTTTGGTCTGATCCTGGTGCGGAGCATTTCCCGACCGCTTGGCATTATAACCGGCCAGATGGGCTTTCTGGCCAACGGCAAGCTTGATATTGACGTGCCCTATGCCGACCAGCAGGATGAAATCGGTCAGCTTGCCGGTGCTATGTCAACGTTCAAAGACAAGCTGGTTACCGCGAAAAAAGAACGCGAAAAAGCCGAGTCTGACCGCATAAAATTTGCCGAGGAACAAAAACTGGC
>JBAVPS010000377.1:0-1811 GCA_049693315.1 Rhizomicrobium sp.
CCTCTGGCCGGGGCGTTTTATGGGTTCGAGCTGATCCTGGGCACTTATTCAATTCGGGCGCTGGCCCCGGTTATGGTGGCATCGCTGTCCGGCGTGCTGACCGAGCGGTTTCTGGTCGATCCCGATCCCACCTTTGCGGTTGGGCAGGTCTTTCACTTTGAACCGGCGCTCTATCTGCTGTTTGCCCTGATGGGCGCGTTCGCCGCGGGTATCAGTGTGGTGGCTATGTTGGCGGTCAACTGGGCAGAAAAGGGGTTCCGCGCTCTGCCGCTGCCGAAATTTTTACGACCGGCACTGGGCGGGGCGTTGTTGTCGGCCATCGCCCTGTCGGTGCCCCAGGTGCTGGGCAGTGGCCATGGCGCGATCCAGTTCCAGTTCGATCATAACGGAACGCTGCTTGTCTTGATGGTTCTGCTGGTCGCCAAACTGGTGGCTTCGGCGATTTCTATCGGTTCGGGCTTTCGGGGTGGCTTGTTCAGTTCGGCGCTGTTCCTCGGTTGTTTATTCGGGGCGGTTTTCGCCGATGTGCTGGCCAGCATAGTGCCGCAACTGGAACCGCATCATACCGCCATGATGCTGGTCGGTATGGGCTCGGTTGCTGCCGGGATCATTGGTGCGCCGCTCACCATGGTGTTTCTGGTGCTGGAAGGCACCGGCGATTTCCCGATGACGGCTGGGGTTATGATCGGGGTGGTGGTGACCTCGACCATTGTGCGGCGCTTCTTCGGTTATTCCTTCTCGACCTGGCGCTTCCACTTGCGGGGCTTAAAAATTTCAAGCCCGCATGACATCGGTTGGTTGCAGGATTTGACGGTCGAAAAGCTGATGCGTGGCGACGCAGCTACTCTGCTGGCTTCCACTACGCTGGCAGAGGCGCGTCAGGCATTTCCACTCGGCAGTACCAAGAAGATTTTCGTCATCGATGCCGCAGACCAATATGTTGGCATGCTCGACAGCAGTCTGCTGCATGATCCGACAGCTGATCCCGGGCTGAGTGTTGGCGCGCTGGTCGTGGCGGGGGATGTATTCCTATTACCTCAGGAAAATATCAAGGCGGCTTTGAACCGGTTCGACGCAGGCAGAATCGAGGCTTTGCCGGTTGTGCGTTCCACGGCAGACCGCACCATTATTGGCTATCTGACCGAAGCCTATGCCTTGCGCCGCTATACCCAGATGCTGGAAACCCGCCGCAGTGCTGAACTGGGGCAGAGCGATTTATACTCCTCCGGCAATGCTGGGTAGAATGTTTACGTGTTATGCGCGGGCATCTTGTCAAGCCGGGCTGGCTTTGGCATGTTTGGACATGGATACGAACTTTCTACGCGCTCTGCCCAAGGCGGAGCTTCATCTACATCTCGAAGGCAGTCTGGAACCGGAGCTGATGTTCGCCATCGCCCGGAGAAACCATGTCGAGCTGCCCTATGCCACGGTTGAAGAAATTCGTGCGGCATACAGCTTTACCCGGCTGCAGGATTTCCTCGACATCTACTATAGCGGCGCGGCTGTGCTGCTGACCGAGGAAGATTTCTACGATCTGACGATGGCCTATCTGAAGCGGTCTGCCGCTGATGGCGTGCGCCATACCGAGCTGTTCTTCGATCCGCAAACCCATACCGAACGCGGTGTGCCGATGGGTGTGGTGATCGGTGGTATCAGTCGGGCGCTTGAGGTCGGGCAGGCCGAGCTGGGCGTTTCATCCCGCTTGATCCTGAGCTTTCTGCGTCATCTGCCGGAAGAAGACGCCTTGCAGACCTGGCGCGAGGCCGAACCCTATCTCGATAAGCTGGTGGGCGTTGGGCTTGATTCTTCCG
>JBAVPS010000378.1:0-5250 GCA_049693315.1 Rhizomicrobium sp.
CTTTGCGAAGACCGACGGTACCGTGGCATTCCGCCAGGGTTACAAGCGTCGCACCTTCGTATGCGTACTTCCGACGATTACGGAAGCGGCGAAGGTCGCAGCAGAGTAAGGGCGGCACGCTTACATAAGCCGCCAAATGGCGGCAAGTCTTGCGAGGGAGATGGGTCCGCCATCTCCCTTTTTCGTTTCCCTCGCTAGGGGAAAAGTTATGCCAAGACTGGAAACCAGACGTTTAGTGTTACGGCCGCCCGAATACAGCGACGCGCCGAAACTGACCGAATATCTGAATGAACTGGATGTGGCGCGGAATCTGTCGAGTCCGCCGCACCCTTTCACCGAAAAGCATGCCTACGACTTTGTCACCAACGCGGCGGCCCGCCGTGCCAAAGGCGAGGGCTTCCTGTTCTCGGTCCTGTTCAAGGATGACGAGGCGCTGCTCGGCACCTGTGGCCTGCGGCTCAATGATGGTATCTTCGAGCTGGGTTACTGGGTGGCCAAACCCTATTGGGGAATGGGCATCGCCACAGAAGCGGCGGAAAAGGTGATTTCCTTCGCTTTTAACGGTTTAAAAGCCGATAGCTTGACCGCCGGCCATTTTTGCGACAATCCCGCATCGGCCCGCGTGCTGGAAAAGCTTGGCTTTGTGCGCATCGGGTCGGCAATGGTTCCCAGCCGTGCCCGCGGCGGTGAATCTGAAGGCTTCCGTCTTAGCCTGACCCGGGTACAGTTCGGCCAGAAGAAGGCGGCCTGAGTTTTAGCCGCCGCAATAGGACAGCAGATGAAATTTCTCGATACGGCAAAGGTTTACATTTCTTCTGGGGCAGGCGGTGCCGGCTGCATCGCCTTCCGCCGCGAGAAATACATCGAATTCGGCGGCCCCTGGGGCGGCGACGGTGGGCGCGGCGGTGACGTCTGGGCGGTGGCGGTGAACAACCTCAACACCCTGATCGATTACCGCTTCCAGCAGCATATCCGCGCCAAGAACGGCCTGCCCGGCATGGGCAAAGAGATGACCGGGGCTGGTGGTGCCGACGCCACCATCAAGGTGCCGACCGGCACCCAGATTTACGAAGAAGATGGTGAAACCCTGATCGCCGACCTGACCGAAGTGGGCCAGCGCGTCCGGCTTTTAAGCGGCGGCAATGGCGGATTCGGCAATGCCCGCTTCAAAAGCTCGACCAATCAGGCCCCGCGCCATGCGCTGCCCGGCCTGCCCGGCGAAGAAAAAATTATTATCCTGAAAATGAAGCTGATCGCCGACGCCGGTCTGGTCGGTTTGCCCAACGCAGGCAAATCCACCTTTCTGGCCCGTGTCAGCTCGGCCCGGCCCAAGATCGCCGATTACCCCTTCACCACCATGGCGCCGCAGCTTGGCGTGGTGAATGCCGGTGGCAGCGAGTTTGTGCTGGCCGATTTACCCGGCCTGATCGAAGGGGCCCATGACGGCATTGGTCTGGGCGATCGCTTTTTAGGCCATGTCGAACGTTGCGGTGCCATTCTGCATCTGATCGACGGCACGGCGGATAAGCCGCAGGAGGCTTACAAAACCATTCGCGGCGAGCTGGAAGCCTATGGCGCAGGTATTACCGAGAAAACCGAGATTATCGGCCTCAACAAAATCGACGCCATCGACAAAGCCGAACTGGCTAAAAAGAAAAAAGCGCTGGAAAAGATAAGCGGTAAACCCGTATTTCTACTTTCCGGGGTGAGCGGTGCGGGCGTTGAAGAATTGCTGCACACCATACAGGCCGCCATCGCCGAACAACGCGAAAAAGAGGCCGCGGGAAATAAGCCCCCTGCGCCCTGGAGACCTTAAATGCTGACCGGAACCGACCCCTTTGCCGCCGCTTCGCTTATCGTCGTCAAGGTCGGTTCCTCGCTTATCGTTGATGCCAAGGCCGGTACGGCCCGGCGCGACTGGCTCAAAAGCCTGTGCGCCGACATCGCGGGCTTAAAACGCGAAGGCAAAGACGTCATTCTGGTCTCGTCCGGTGCGGTGGCGCTGGGTCGCCGGGTTCTCGGCCTCAAAGAGGGCGTACTGCGGCTGGAAGAAAGTCAGGCCGCGGCCGCAGCCGGCCAGGTCCGGCTGGCCGGGGCCTATGCCGAGATGTTCCGCGCCGAGAATTTTGCCGCCGCGCAGGTTCTGCTGACCCTGGAAGATACCGAAGAACGGCGGCGCTATCTTAACGCCCGCGCCACGCTGAAAACCCTCTTGTCGTTACGCGCCGTGCCGGTGATCAATGAAAACGACACGGTGGCTACGGCGGAAATCCGCTTTGGCGATAATGACCGGCTGTCGGCCCGCGTCGCCTCGATGATCGGGGCCGACCTGCTGGTGCTGTTGTCCGATGTTGATGGCCTGTACACCGCCGACCCCGGCAAAGACCCCAGCGCCCGCCATATTCCGCTGGTCGAGGCAATCACACCCGAAATTGAACAGATGGGCGGCGGCTCGATCAGCGGCCTGGGCCGCGGCGGCATGGAAGCCAAGCTGGTGGCAGCGAAAATCGCTGGCGGTGCAGGCTGCGAAACCATCGTTGCCATGGGCAAAACCCTGCACCCCCTGACCGCTCTGCGCCGGGGTGGCCGCGCCACCCGCTTTATTGCCAGCACCAACCCGGCCACCGCCAAGAAGCTGTGGATTGCCGGTGTGCTGAAA
The DNA here is from genome assembly GCA_049693315.1 of Rhizomicrobium sp. Classification (GTDB taxonomy): domain Bacteria; phylum Pseudomonadota; class Alphaproteobacteria; order Micropepsales; family Micropepsaceae; genus Rhizomicrobium. Next base: position 2,660 of record JBAVPS010000378.1, read on the forward strand.
CCGCAGGGCGGGCTTTATATCGATGATGGCGCGGTCGCCGCGCTGCATCAGGGCAAAAGTCTGCTGCCCGCCGGGATCAAGCGCGTTGATGGCCGCTTTGAACGCGGCGATGCCGTGGCGGTGTTTGATGTGCAGGGCCATGAGATCGCCCGTGGCCTGTCGGCCTATAACGCGACAGATGCCGAACGCATTGCGGGCAAGCACAGCGTCGATATTGAAACCATTCTGGGCTATCGCGGCCGGGACGAAATGATCCATCGCGATGATCTGGCGCTGACCGATCAGGCTGCCACCGGACACGCCTTGGCACAGGCTGAACATGTCGCGTGACCGGCGGGGATCGCTTTTATGGGGGATGTTGTGAGCCAAACGCTGGAACAGGACATGCTGGCGCTGGGCGCGAACGCCCGCAGCGCGGCCGCGATTTTGCGGTGCCTTAGCGATGCGGTCAAAACCAAAGCGCTCTACGCCGCCGCCGCTGCGCTCCGCACCCACAAGGCCGATATTCAGGCTGCCAACGAAATCGATATGGCGGCGGGGCAGAAAAACGGCCTGTCAAAAGCCATGCTTGACCGGCTGGCGCTGAATGATGCCCGCATCGAAGCCATGGCCGCCGGGCTTGAAACCGTTGCCGCCTTGCCCGATCCGGTCGGGCGCGAGCTGGCGCGCTGGTCACGGCCCAACGGGCTCGACATTACCCGCATTGCCACCCCGATCGGGGTGATCGGCATCATCTATGAAAGCCGTCCCAATGTGACCGCTGATGCGGCGGCGCTGTGCCTGAAGTCAGGCAATGCAGTGATTTTGCGTGGTGGATCGGACAGCGCCCATTCCTCGGCCGCCATTGTTGCGGCGGTGCACGACGGCTTGGGCCGTGCAGGCGTTCCCCCGGCGGCCGTGCAGCTGGTGCCGACCACCGATCGCGCCGCAGTCGGCCTGCTGCTGGCGGGCTTAGGCGGCACCATCGATCTGATCATTCCGCGTGGCGGCAAAAGTCTGGTTGCCCGCGTGCAAAGCGAAGCCCGCGTGCCAGTGCTGGCCCATCTTGAGGGCATCTGCCACGTCTATGTCGATGCCGCCGCCGATAGCGAAAAAGCCCGTAAAGTGGTGCTGAACGCCAAGATGCGGCGCACCGGCATTTGCGGGGCGGCAGAAACCCTGCTGATCGACCGCGCGGTTCTGAACGGTTTAGGCAAAACCCTGATCGAAGATCTGCTGGCGGCCGGTTGCGCGGTGCGCGGCGATGCGGCGGTGCTGGGCCTTGGCCTGGCCGGGGTTACCCCCGCAAGTGAAGACGATTGGCGCACGGAATATCTTGATGCCATTATTTCGGTGAAGGTTGTGGACGGCATTTCTGAGGCTGTTCGCCATATCGAAACCTATGGCTCGCATCACACCGAAAGCATTCTGACCGAAGACGCCGCCACCGCCGAAAAATTCTTAAACGAAGTCGATTCCGCCATCGTGCTGTGGAATGCCTCGACCCAGTTTGCCGATGGCGGTGAATTTGGCATGGGGGCAGAAATTGGCATCGGCACCGGCAAGATGCACGCCCGTGGCCCCGTTGGCGTTGAGCAGCTCACCACCTTCAAATATCAGGTGCGGGGCAACGGCCAGACCCGGCCCTGATGCCATGCCCCTGATCACGCCCCCCGGCCCCATTGCCAATGGCATGCGCATCGGTCTGATGGGCGGCTCGTTCAATCCGGCCCACGAAGGTCATCTGTATATCAGTCAGGTGGCACTGCGCCGTCTGGGGCTTAATTTTGTCTGGTGGCTGGTCTCGCCGGGCAACCCCTTAAAAGACCCCGCCGACATGGCCACGCTGGCCAGCCGGATGGAACAGGCCCGCACCATCGCCCGCCACCCGGCGATCCGGGTCAGCGATCTGGAGCGTGATAGCGGCAGCGTCTACACCATCGACACACTCAGGGCGCTGAAGAAACGCTTTTGTCAGGTGCAGTTCGTCTGGCTGATGGGCAGCGATAATCTGATGCAGTTTCACCGCTGGAAGAACTGGCGCGGCATCGCCGGTGAAGTGCCGATTGCTGTAGTGCTCCGTCCCGGGACGGTTCTGGCACCGCTTAAAGCCAAAGCGATGGCCGTGCTTGAACCAAGCCGTAACACACAGCCTGGCCCCGCGCCCCGGCTGCTGATTTTAGACGGCAGGCGCAACCCGCAAAGCGCCACGGCCATCCGCGCCAAGGGATGCTGGCAGAAATAGCCCGCAAATCCTCCACAGCACTTGGTTGGTGTGATGCGACCGTGTTATGGTGCCCCCAATCAAACTGCCAGTGCCAACGGAGGCCCAAACTGATCGCCAAGACCCCAAAGGCCGCCAAAACGGTCAAGAAAACCCCTGCCAAGACAACCAAAGCCGTAAAACCGGCGAAAAAGACGGCTGTAAAGGCCGCCAAAAAGGAAAAGGTCAAGGCAAAGCCCGTGGCTGTGAAGCCTGTTGCGCGTAAGGCCGCGGTGAAAAAAGCTTCTGCAAAGAAGTCACCCGTGAAGAAGGCCCCCGTCGCAAAAAAGGCCGTCGCCAAAAAAGGCATCGCGAAAAAAGTAGCCGTGAAAGCTGCGCCGAAGCAGGC
>JBAVPS010000379.1:0-2939 GCA_049693315.1 Rhizomicrobium sp.
CGCATGGACAATGCCTTGGGCGGCACGCCGGCCGCCGCAAGTTCCGCCGCCAGTGCTTCTGGCGAAAGTCCGATCAGGGATAGTTGCACGCTGTTCCTTACTTGCCGCAGGCGTTGCGGGCTTTATCGACCATCTCGCCGAGCCCCGCAAGCGAGTAGGTGTCCTGGGTCTTGCCGCCTTTGCGCGCTGCGGCGGTAACCGTCAGACGGCTGCCTTTGCGCATGGCATCGAGCAATTTGGGCTCGTCGGCGGTATCTTTGATCCAGGCCGAGCCTGCACCACCGTCATTCTTGGCGAAGAAATCGACCGAGAGCTTGCCGACCGAAACCTTGATCGGCACATTCTCGTCATAGAGATACCCCGGAACCACCTGAATCTCGCCGGTAGACTTACGGCCCGGCCAGTTGTTGATCATGATATAGGCTGGGTCGCGTTTGACCTTTTCCGGGCTGGTCGATGCGGCCTTGGCCATGGCATAGCAGACCTTACCGTCCGGCGTTTTCCAGCTATAGGCCGACCAGTTTTTCAACGTGGCGATCAAAGTGGGTTTTTTGTCTGCCGCGAGGGCGGGCGCAAAACCAGCCGCCACCAGGCTGCCCGTAAAGGCCACACCGGTCAGGGCTAAAAACGAAATCGTACGCATCATTGCGGGCATTGAATCGTAACTCCTCGTGCGGCCGGAGAATAAAGTCGCCCGGCCGATACGTCCATGGCGAATACGGAAAAAACAAAGATGTGAGCGTGCCCTATGGTTAATTTCAAGAAAACGTCATGGCATTGGTGTGGCCAACCGGCCTCATATTGGTCTTATTCCTTGCTGCGAACGCGCGGTGCGCCCCATTTGTGCGGCGGCGGAATAAGCGCGCTGTCTGGCTTGTTTGGCATCAGGGGGCGACCGGGATAGCCACCCAGACTGACCAGACGATCATAGAGCACAATGGCCCCGGCCATGCCGACATTGATCGAAAACCGCATCGGAATCCTGACGACAAACTCGCAGCGCTTCAGCATCTGCGGGGATATGGAATTGCGTTCCGCCCCAAAGAGATAGGCGGCGCGGTGCGGGTGGCGAAAGCGCGGCAGTTCGACCGCATCCTCGGTGATCTCGACCCCGACCAGACTGCAGCCCACCGGCAGGCGCATTTCGTCGGCCGTATCGTAATTATAGGACGGCATCGACAGCGACGCGCGCGAGGTGTCGGACTCGGTATCGGAGAATTTGACCCGCGCATTGACCGAGAAGAAAAAACTCGCCTCGAAGGCATGGGCAATACGGATCAGATTGCCCAGATTCATTGATTTGGAGATTCCGTCGACGCCGACGGCAAAATAACCACGCATAGCTGCTTTTCCCTTTCGAGCCTTGCACTCGTGTGCCGGTAAGCCCATCTTCTCGTCAAGTATGCAATAAAGCTGGAGCCCGTTATGTCCAACCCTATTTTGGTTGAGATTACCCGCGGCAGCCTGATTGAGAGCGTTCACCGCGGTTCGCTCGCCATAGCCGACGCCGATGGTGTGATCCGTTTTGCCCGCGGCGATGTACAATCGCTCACCGCGCCGCGCTCGGCGCTGAAGCCTGTTCAGGCCTTACCACTGATCGAAACCGGCGCGGCGGAGCATTTTTCCGTCAGCGATGAAGAAGTTGCGCTGGCCTGTTCGTCCCATTCCGGTGAAGCGATGCACATTTCCCGCATCGCCGCGTGGTTAAAGCGGATTGGCTGTTCCGAGGCCGATCTGGCCTGCGGCCCCCATGCGCCGTTCGATGAAAATATCCGGATCGGGATGGCCCTGCGCGGCGAGGTTCCGACCAGTCTGCATAACAATTGTTCCGGTAAACACGCGGGTTTTCTCACCGTGGCCCAGCATCTGGGGGCCGGTCCGGTCAGCTATATCCATGCCGATCATGCCGTGCAAAAAGAGGTTGCGGCGACGGTGCGACGGCTGTCCGGGGTGGAAAATCTGCCCTATGTCGTCGATGGTTGCGCCGCGCCGAATTTCTGCCTGTCCCTGACGGGGTTCTCGCGCGCACTGGCCCGGATGGCTGGTGGTAAAACCAAAGGTGCCGTGCGGATATTCAGTGCGATGACGACTTTTCCGGAACTGGTCGCCGGTACCGGGCGCAGCTGTACCGCCCTGATGCGGGCCTGTCATGGCCGCGCGGCGGTCAAATCCGGGGCCGAGGGCGTTTATGCTGCATTTATTCCTGAAAGCGGCCTTGGCGTTGCCTTGAAAATCGACGATGGTACGGGTCGGGCCTCTGAAACCGTGATGGCTGCGGTGTTGGCGGGTCTGGGTGTGGCGGGGCCGGATATTCAGCCCTTTGTCCGCGCCCCCATCCTCAATACGCGTGGTATCGAAGTGGGTGAACGCCGTCCGGCGGCAGCGATAAGCAAGGCTGATTTGTCGGCAATTTAAATCAAATTTCCTAACGGGGGTGAATATGCATTCGCTTGGCATTTTATTCAGCGCCACCATCACGGTGCTGACGGTCATTATATACTTCTCTTTTGCGGTCAATGTCGGTCGCATGCGGGGCAAGCATGGCATCAAAGCCCCGGCGACCAGTGGTCATGCCGAGTTTGAACGGGCTTTCCGCGTGCAGATGAACACGCTGGAACAGCTTGCGGTGTTTCTGCCGCTGTTGTGGATTGCCACGCTGTTCTTCACGCCGCTGCCCTGGCTGCCCGCTGCGTTTGGTTTGGTGTGGATTGTCGGGCGGGTGCTGTATGCCAGTCTGTATATGGAAGACCCGGCCAAACGTGGCCCCGGTTTTGGCCTGGGTGCGCTGGCCAGCCTTGGTCTGTTGCTGCTCAGCCTGATCGGTATCGGGCTTGGCTTTGCCGCGTAAAAGCGGACAAACAAAAAGCCCCGCATAACATGTGGGGCTTTTTTTGTGTTTGTAACCCGGATCAGGCGCGCTTCTTGACGATGGCGTCAAT
>JBAVPS010000380.1:0-6680 GCA_049693315.1 Rhizomicrobium sp.
GCGCTGCAGCATCGCCATGGTACGGGCCTGCCGCTGCCCGGCCCGATGTCCCCCAATGCACTCCTTGATTATCTGTCCCGCACGGCCAATGATCTGGAAGGGCCGGCGCTCGATCTGGCCCCCGCGGTGCGGGAGGTGCTGAACGCGTTGCGCCAGCAGCCCGGTATTGTGATGGCGCGCATGTCGGGCAGTGGGGCGACCTGTTTTGCCCTGTGCGAAAGCAACAACGCGGCGCTGTCTGCCGCAGCAACCTTGTCGGCGCAGCATCCCGACTGGTGGGCCGTGGCGGGGTAAAGGGTTAAAGGCCGCTGCCGAGCTGTTTGGCGAAGCAGACCGCATCGCACCGACCGAAATATTTGCCAAAGTTCGGAATAACCGTATAGCCGTGCCGCTCATAAAAGCGGACGGCGCGGGTATTGACCCGCCGGGTTTCCAGCCATAGCGCGGTGTAGCCATCCTGCGTTGCCGCTTTTTCTAGATGTTGCAGAATGATGGCACCGACCCCTGTGGTTCCCGGGGCGGCGTACATGCGCTTTAGTTCCGCAATGCCGGACATGAGCGGGCGGTACGCCCCGCAGCCAACCGCGGTGTTTTCGTCTGTGCGTGCGACAACGAACAGCGACTGTGGCTGGTCCATATCGCGCGGATCGAAGGAAGCGCGCCCGCTGTCGCCCGTAATGGCGGCCAGTGTGTCGGAAAGCTGGTCGAGTAGGAAAATGGCGCACGGATCATCAGGCTGACAGGATGCAACCGTAATCATCGGCTTTTACGGATCCCTAATACGCCCGGTCGACGCAGAAATCGGCAACCCCCGCCAGCACCACGCCCAGCGGGCTGGTCGAAAAATCCCCCGGCAGTTTGCCCAGCGCGACGCGGGCGCGGGCGGCATAGTCGCGGGCGCGGGCAACCGTATCGGCAATCGCACCGGTCTGTTCCACCAGCGTGATGGCGGTTTCCAGATCGCGTTCGCCCTGATGGCCGCTTTCGATCACCTGTTTCCAGAAAGCGCGGCCCGCATCGTCGGCCCGCTGATAGGCCAAAAGCACCGGCAGCGTTGCCTTGCCTTCGCGGAAATCATCGCCGACGGTTTTACCCATCAAGGCCTGACGACCGGAATAGTCCAGCGCATCGTCGATCAGCTGGAAGGCGATACCCAGATTCATACCATAGTCGCGTAAGGCCGCTTCATAGGCCGGGCTGACCCTGGCCAGATTGGCCCCGGCTTCGGCGGCAGCGGCAAACAGTTCCGCCGTTTTGGCGGTAATCACCTGCATATAATGGCTTTCGCCACCTTCCAGACTGCCGGCAAATTGCAGCTGCATCACTTCGCCCTCGGCGATGATGGCCGATGCGGTCGACAAAATCTGCAGCACGCCGATCTGGCCGGTTTCGACCATCATGCGGAAGGCCTGACTGATCAGGAAATCGCCGACCAGAACACTCGGCTTATTGCCCCAGACCAGATTGGCCGCAACCTTACCCCGGCGCAGGGCGCTTTCATCGACAACATCATCGTGCAGCAAGGTGGCGGTATGAATAAATTCGACCGCGGCGGCCAGCAGCACATGCCCACCGCCGGTGTAGCCGCCCATGCGGGCAGCCGCCAGGGTCAGCAGCGGGCGTAAGCGTTTGCCGCCCGAATCAATAAGATAGCTGGCAATGCTGGGAATCAGTTCAACGGCGCTGCCCAGACGGGCGTGGATCTCGGCATCGGTGGCCTGCATGTCGGCACTGACCAGCGTGCACAACTGCTCCACCGGCGAAATATCCGCCGTTAGCTTGGTTTCTGCAGGGCGCGCATCCTGCGCGAGCATATCGGACATTGCTTCCGGTCGCCTTGGGACTTGGTATGACGGACTTGCCGACCAGGGCCGACAGTGGAACATTGAAAGCCTTGCGCGGCTAAGGTCAAGCGCTGCGGTGTGTTTACCGTATCTCAGAGAGGGATTTTATGGTTGCCGTGGCGCTTTTTGCATCGGTTTTGGCACAGTGGGGGGCGCAATGACGTTGCCCGATACCCCGGATGCCTTTCTGGATGGCCGCGTGCTGATTCAGCAGTCTGTGACGGGGTTTCGCGCCGGGCTCGACAGTGTGCTGCTCGCCGCCGCCGTTGCCGCCAGTTCCGGTCAGTCGGTGCTGGAGCTGGGGGCGGGCGTTGGCACGGTGTCGCTGTGTCTTGCCGCGCGGGTGGCGGGATTACGAATCGACGGGGTGGAAATCGACCCGGCGCTGGTGGCGCTGGCTGCGGCCAATGCCGCCGCCAATGGTTTTGCCGAAAATGCCCGCTTTACCGCCGCCGATGTCTTCGATCTGCCCCCGGCACTGCGCAGCGGTTTCGATCAGGTGTTCTGCAACCCGCCCTTTTACGGCAGTGACGGCATGGTTTCGCCCGAACCGGGGCGGGCACTGGCGCGCCATGATGGCGGCAGGCTGGCCGACTGGCTGGCGGCGGGGGTAAAGCGCACCCGTTCGGGCGGCCGTTTCACCACGATTTTTCCGGCCGACCGGCTGAAGGATGCCCTGGCGGGCCTGCCCGGCGGGGGCGTGACGGTGTTTCCGCTTTGGCCCAAAACGGATATCCCGGCCAAGCGGGTGATTGTGCAGGTCCGTATCGGGGCCAAAAGCCCGCTAAAATTGCAGCCCGGTCTGGTGCTGCATGGGGCGGACGGGCATTTTACCCCGGCGGTCGAGGCGATTTTGCGCGGGCGCGGCGGCTTAACGCTTGTCCCGGAAGGTCTGGGCCATTAGGTTCCGCCCGGGTTTTACTGAAAGCTGTGTCCTGCGTAACGGTTGTCGGCGGTTTTGCACGCGAAAAGCGCAGCTTATCTAGGAATGAAAGCGGTACGAGAGTGGCCCACGAGAAAAAGAAGACGTTTCAGGACCTGATCCTGACCCTGCAGAATTACTGGGCGGGGCAGGGCTGCCTGATCCTGCAGCCTTACGATATGGAAATGGGCGCGGGTACCTTTCACCCGGCGACCACGCTGCATGCGCTCGGCCCCAAGCCGTGGCGCGCGGCCTATGTTCAGCCATCGCGCCGGCCCAAGGATGGCCGCTATGGCGAGAACCCCAATCGTTTGCAGCATTATTATCAGTATCAGGTCATTCTGAAGCCCGCGCCCAAGGATGTGCAGGAACTGTATCTCGGCTCGCTTAAAGCCATCGGGCTTGATCCGGCCAGCCACGATATCCGCTTTGTCGAGGATGACTGGGAAAGCCCGACGCTGGGGGCCTGGGGCCTCGGCTGGGAAGTGTGGTGCGATGGCATGGAAGTCAGCCAGTTCACCTATTTCCAGCAGGTCGGCGGTTTTGATTGCGACCCGGTCTATGCCGAGCTGACCTATGGCCTCGAACGCCTCGCCATGTATGTGCAGGGTGTCGAGTTTGTCTATGACCTCGCCTATAACGAGGATTTCCGTTACGGCGAAGTGTTCCATCAGAACGAACGCGAATATTCGGCCTATGATTTTGAATATGCCGATACGGCGCTCTTACATCGCCATTTTGAGGATGCCGAGCACGAATGTCTGGCGCTGGTAAAGGCGAAGCTGGCGTTGCCGGCCTATGATCAGTGCATCAAGGCCAGCCATTGTTTCAATCTTCTGGATGCGCGCGGCGTGATTTCGGTCACCGAGCGCGCCGCCTATATCGCCCGCGTGCGTGCGTTGGCCAAGACCTGCTGTGAAGCGTGGCTGGCCAGTCCGATGGGTGATTACAAGCCGAGGTTTGCTTAAATGTCCGAGCTGTTTATCGAACTCTTCTCTGAAGAAATCCCGGCGCGGATGCAAACTCAGGCCGCCAAAGATTTGGAGCGTCTGGTCACCGGGGCGCTGAAAGACAATGGCCTTGTCTTCACCACGGCCCATGCCCATGCCGCCTCGCGCCGTCTGGCGCTGGTGGTCGATGGTGTGCCCGCCGCCCAGCCCGATGTGCATGAGGAAAAGAAGGGCCCGCGCGTTGGTGCCCCGGAAAAGGCCGTCGAAGGTTTCTTACGTTCGGCGGGGCTTTCCTCGCTCGATCAGTGCACCAAGCAGAGCGATGCCAAGGGCGAATTTTACGTCGCCGTGATTGAAAAGGTGGGACGGCCCACTGCCGAAGTTTTACGGGAAATTCTGCCTGCCGCCTTTGCACAGTTACCGTGGCCAAAATCGATGCGCTTTCCGGGTTCGGAATTGCGCTGGGTGCGGCCGTTGCATGCGGTGACCGCGCTGTTTGATGGTGCGGTGGTGCCGTTCAGCTTCTGTGGCATTACGTCGGGTAATACGACGCGGGGCCATCGCTTCCTGTCACAGGGCGATATCAGCGTTACATCGTACACGGATTATGTCGCGAAATTGCGTGCCGCCCATGTGCTGATTGATGCCGAAGAACGTAAAAATATCATCTGGAAACAGGCGCAGGAAAAGGCTGCTGCGGAAGGCTTTGAAGTGATCGAGGATCGCGGCCTTCTGGAAGAGGTGGCCGGTCTTGCCGAATGGCCGGTGGTGCTGATCGGGGCGTTTGAAGAAGAATATTTAAGCGTTCCGGGCGAAATCCTGCAAACATCGATGCGGGTGCATCAGAAATATTTTGCCTTACGCGATCCCAAAACCAAGAAACTGGTCAACCGCTTTGCCGTGGTCGCCAATATGGTGGCGGAAGATGGCGGCAAGGCCATCGTCGCCGGTAATGGCCGTGTGCTGCGCGCCCGTCTGTCGGACGCCAAATTCTTCTGGGATCAGGACCGCAAGGTTACGCTGGAATCTCGTGTTAAGGCTCTGGAAGGCATCACCTTCCACGCCAAGCTCGGCACCCAGTTCGAACGGGTTGAGCGCATTGTGGCGCTGGCCGGGGTGATTGCCGAAAAAATCGGTGCAGATGTCGAAAAGGCCAAGCGCGCTGCGTTGCTTGCCAAAGCTGACCTCACCAGCGGCGTGGTGGGTGAATTCCCCGAACTGCAGGGCATCATGGGCGGTTACTATGCCCAGCATGATGGCGAGGATGCAGAGGTCGCCGCAGCGGTGGCCGAGCATTACAAGCCGCTGGGGCCGACCGATACAGTGCCGACGGCACCGGTGTCGATGGCCGTTGCGCTGGCCGATAAGCTCGATCAGCTCACCGGGTTCTTTAGCAATGATCTCAAACCGACAGGATCTAGTGATCCCTATGCGTTGCGTCGTGCAGCTCTTGGTGTGGTTCGTATAATTCTGACATCAGGTGTCCGTGTTAAATTAAAGGATATTTGTGATTCGGCAGCACATTTTGTGTTGTCTTATCTCGTTTCCGGTAAAACTGCGAGTACTGCTCCTGTTGCCGTTTCTACGGTGCCTGCTCAGAATAATATTAATTGGGTGGAGGCAATTGGTATTCTGCCCTTCTTTGCCGATCGCTTAAAAGTCGCGCTGAAGGAACAGGGTATTCGCTATGATCTGATTGATGCGGTGTTGAGCCTCGGGGCGGAGGACGATCTGGTCCGTCTGGTGGCGCGGGTTGAGGCGTTACAGGAATTCCTCAAATCGGATAACGGCAAGAATTTGCTGGCGGCCTATAAGCGGGCGGCGAATATTCTGAAGGCCGAGGAGAAGAAGGATAAGCGCAGCTTCGATGGCGCGGTGGACACCACCATCCTCAATCTGCCGGAAGAAAAGGCGCTTTGCGTCGAGCTGATGGCGGCATCCAATGCGGTGAAAATCGAAATCGCGGACGAGCATTTCGTCGATGCCATGCGCACGCTGTCGCGGCTGCGTGGGACCGTTGATGCTTTCTTCGAAAAGGTCACCGTCAACGACAAGGATGCGGCTTTGCGTGAAAACCGTCTGAACCTGCTGGCGACATTGCGCGCCACGCTGCATCTGGTGGCGGATTTCTCCAAGATCGCGGAGTAGCTGCCCTGTCATCCCCGGCTGAGCGGGCGCGGTAGCGCGCGCGAAGGGAAGGGGACCCAGGTGCAGCAAACAGAGATATATTTAGACGGGGCGGCAGATTATACTTCCGCCCTGTTTCATTCCGGCGATCTGGTTTCCCTTCCCTCGAACGGGGTGTGCTGCACCCCGTTCTCGCCGGGAATGACAATTGGGGCTTGTGGGGTGAATGCTGCATGGATTGGGTTGATGAAGCGATTGTCTTGTCGGCCCGCGCGCATGGGGAATCCAGCGCGATTCTGGAAGTTCTGACCGCCGAACATGGCCGCCATATGGGGCTGGTCCGTGGTGGCACATCACAGCGGATGCGCCCGGTTCTGCTGGCGGGCAACAGCCTTAAGGTCGAATGGCGCGCCCGGTTATCCGAACATCTCGGCAGCTTCATCGTGGAAATGACCCATGCCCGCGCCGGGGCGATCATGGAAGGCCGCGCCGCGCTGACCGGTCTGAACGCCGCCACCGCGGTGCTTAATCTGGTGGTGCCCGAGCGCGCGCCCTATGCCAACATCTATGCCGCCACGGGGCTGTTGTTTGATGCGCTGGCCGAAGATGGTCTGGCGCATTGGGGGCCGCTTTATGCCCGCTGGGAAATCGGCCTTTTGGAGGCCCTTGGCCACGGTCTGGATCTTTCCGAATGCACCGCCACCGGCACAACCGAGGATCTGGTTTACGTTTCGCCGCGCTCGGGCCGGGCGGTGTGCCGGGCGGCGGGCGCGCCCTATGCGGGGCGGATGTTGACGTTGCCGCAGTTTTTGCTCGGCAGCCAGAATCCAATAGAAC